>CANTGP010000157.1 GCA_947653315.1 uncultured Lachnospiraceae bacterium | reverse complement strand
TTTCTCCGCCTCCTCAATACTTCCGTACCCATAAAATTTCGTTTCGTTTTCAATCATCTGCTTTTCCAGATTTTCCCCTTTTTCCCACGCTTCCTTTACCTGACGCAGAATCAGTTCCACCGTATGGGCAGAATAAGTCAAAAGCTCCCCGCGCAGATAACTTTCCGTGGAGGACCCGTTTACCTCGGAATCGTCCGCCGTGGTCATCACCCTGCCCTGTGAGCGCAGGTTCGGGTAATGCTCCAGCATATACTGATCCCATTCGTTATGTATTTTTACGATTTCCTCCGCCATCGCGCGCTTTTCTGCGTCCACTTCCGGCAGATGCCCTTTTACCTGTTCGTATTCTTCCGGGTAAGTCGCCTCCATCATGCGCGCATATTTTTCAAACAGAAGGTTCCTTCCCTCCTCATAGGCATTGCGGATGTCCTGTGCATAACTTTCCAGTATTTCCATGTCATACACCATCCACTGGCTCATGCGCATACGGAAAAACGTATCCGGGTCTTCCTGGCAGGAAGCGCGCCCTCCCGTGTTTTCCACATGCTGGAACATATCCCATTCCGCCTGCGCGATGTCAAAAATCAATTGTTCCTTCGGTGTTATCTCTGCCATTTCCCTCTCCTTTCCCGGATCTTACTGCTCCACTGCATCCGGCTGCCAAAATGTCAATTCTTCCCCATAGGATGCGTGGCGCGTTTCCAGTACTTCCCCTTCCACGGTCAGCACCAGCCCGTCCGCCCCGTAATTTTCCAAAAACGTATTGGTAAGTGCCGCCATCACCACTTTTTCACCGCTTTCCCCCATGGTTTTCACGTATTCCCCGAACGCTCCCGACAAATCCAGCGCCAAAAGTTTCCTGCCCTGTCCGTCCGTTTCCCCAAAACCGAGGACTTTCGTATCGATGGACACAATATTATGGCGGGAAAGACTTTTTACCATTTCTTCCGGCGTCATTTCCTCCACGGCAAGGACTTCCTTTTCCAAGCCGTCCGCTTTGCCGTTACTGTAATAAACGGCCATTTCCTCCCATTCGGCACAGGCATATTCCACATCCGTGCCCACGGGCCGTGCCGCCGCCACGGAGACTTCCACCCGTTCTTCCGGTCCTGCCGTTCCTGCCGTATCCGCAAAATCCTTTGGCTGGTCACAGGCGGCAAAGACCATGAGTACAAACATCATGGCAAGCGCCATCCGTTTCCGCTTTCCTTTTTTCTCCTTATTTACCGTGTGTTCCGCATTTTTCATAATAATCTCCCTCCGACCGTTCCGGTCAAACCTGCTTTATTCTAACACAACCCATGAAAAAAGCAAAGCTGTTTTTTCTTTTTGACAACCCCCGCCCCATCCCCTATACTGAAATTGAGAATCCATACCATCCGGACAAGGGGGACGCTATCATGTACACAGTGCTTATCGCGGACGACGAACAGAACATACGGGAAGGTTTAAAATGTATCGTGGACTGGAATGCCCTCGGTTTCCAAATCTGCGGGGAAACCGCAAACGGCGGGGATACGCTGCGTTTTATCCTGAACGAAAACCCGGATCTCGTCCTTTTGGACATCCGTATGCCTAAAATGTACGGAACCGAAATCATACGTTCCGCCAGGGAACATGGTTATACCGGGAAATTCATTATCCTAAGCGGTTATTCCGACTTCGCCTATGCCCAGACCGCCATCCGCTACGGCGCCGACTGCTACCTGACAAAACCCATTGACGAAGACGAACTGGAAGCGGCGGTAACGGAAGCGGCGGCGGGACTCGATGAAGAACGCAGCCGTTCGGAAAATATTGCGCTTTTAAAAAGCAGGGCAAAAGACGTGGTTTTACGGGAACTCCTTACCGGTTCGCACAGCGGGCCCCCGACCGAAATCGGGGACATGAACCTTGCCGCCGATACTTATCAGGTAGTCATTTACGAAAGACCGCAGGATATTCCGGACGGGACGGACTGCTGTTTTGCCGGTCTGCTTAAAGTCACCAACAAAGGAAATATGACCTTTGACAGTATCCGGGACGGTGAGACGGAAACCATCCTGTTAAAAGGCGGTTTTGCCCTGGGAAAGTTCCGGGATTTCCTCGCCGAATGTGAACAGGAACCGCCAAACGCCCACACGCTTTGGGAATCCGCTTTCCTCTCCTACGGACGCCCCGTGGATTCCCCGGAAAATATCCGCATTTCCTATGGGGAAGCGCTCTGCCTGCAGAAAAGGAGGTTCTTCTGTATGCAGGGACAGCGTACACTGGGCTTCCATGAACTTCCGAACCTTACGTCTGCCCCGGCACTGGACCGCGCCGTTTTGCAGGAATACTGCCGGAAACTGACGGATTACCTTCTCTCCTTTAACCGCGGCATGGTTGCGGAAACACTGTTCTCGCTGGAAGAACTGCTCTGCCGCACGGACGATATCGATTCCGTCCGGCTGTTCTTAACCGACCTGTACTTAAGCGTCAAAGAGAACATCAACTTAACTTACGCCACGGCGCAGCTTCCCTTCCCTGCCAATGCGGAGGCGATTTCCCATATCGGGGGCTGCCGCCACTTATATGAAATCATCCGGTATATTTCGGAAATGACGGAAAAAATCATAACCGCCACGGGAACCCCTTCCCGCAGTACCGTCCTGGACGACATCCTTTACTATATCGACCACAATTACCGGCACAACATGAAACTGGAAAGCATCGCCCCGCTGTTCGGTTACAACAGTGCCTACCTTGGTAAAATATTCAGCAGGCATTTCGGGGAAAACTTTAATTCCTATGTGGACCGGAAACGGATTGGGCATTCCAAAGAGCTGCTGCGGGAAAAGAACCTGAAAGTCTATGAGATTGCCGAAGCGGTCGGTTATAAAAACGTGGATTATTTCCATAAAAAATTTAAAAAATACGTGGGGATGAGTCCGGCGGAATACCGGAAAAGCCTGGAACGTCCGGAAGACGTACATTAACCGGGCGGGGGAAAAATTTCCCCCGCCCGTTCTTTCCGTAATTATTTCACCAGCGCCACTTTCTCCGCGATGACATCATTTAACATCTGTTCCGCTTCGGACATCCCCGTTTTTTCCAGCTCTGCAAGCATGGCATCGTAGGAAGCGTCAAAATCCGCTTCGGAACCGGTCACGCAGCCAATCAGCGCCGACCATGCCACTTCGTCCAGTTTATTGGCAATTTCGTCAAATTCCATGGGTTTTACCAATGCCCACAGGGGAGGGTAATCCGGTGTTTCAAACTCATCCGCCTGGGGGAATACGTCTACGAGAAGCTCCACGCCCCATGCTTCACACGCCGCTTTTTCTTCTTCGTTGTATTCGTTTATCACGGCTTCCTTGCTTACCGTGGTATAAGTGCTGCCGGTGGGATCCAACACACCGTCGCCATAGTACGGGAACGGGTAATTGTGGAAACCGACGCCCGTCTTCTTCTTATAATCCGTATCTTCCTGTTCGTACTTTACTTCTTCCTCGGTACGGTAACGGTGTCCTTCCTCGTCGAGAAAATAGTTCACCCCTTCAATTCCCCATTTGGTCAATACCTGCCCTTCATCGGAACAGATATAATCCAGGTACTTAATGGCTGCAACGGGATCCTTACAGCTTGTGGTGATGCCGACGCCGGTTCCCGTGGTCAAACCCTGGTACATTAACGCCGGACACTTGGTATCCGCATCCATGGTCAGCGGCAGTCCCGCATAAGTGGAGCCGTATTTTCCGTCCGCCTTTAAGATTTTCTCCGCATCCGCATAATCCCAATCGGAGTCAAACAGTGCGACCACACGCCCGGATGCAACCTTTGCAATATAATCTTCATGGGTCTGTGTGGCAAATTCGGGATCCAAAATGCCCTCGTTGTACATCCGGCACATCCAGCGGAAGTACTCCCTTTCCTTCTCGGAACGGAATTTATACATTGCCTGGTTGTTTTCATCCACCAGCCATTGTCCGTTGTCCGGCGCGCCGTCCGCAATAAATCCCGCCGGATTGCCCAGCGTAATCAACCAGTGCCAGTCGGAAGTGGAGAGGGTAAAACCGATTCTCTCAAGACCGTCTTCCGTAGTGGGATTCGCCGCCAGGTAATCCTTAATCATGGTTTCAAATTCTTCCAGCGTATCGGGCAGTTTATAGCCGTTTGCCTTCAGCACGTCCCACTGTACCTGTGCGGTTCCGCAGTGTTTGTATTTCTCACCGCCTACCGCGTATGCGGACAACTGGTAAATGGCGGGATCTTCTTCGGACTGCTTTAATTTATCGAACTCGTCCCCGTACAGCTTCTTAATATTCGGTCCGTACTGCTCGATTAAGTCCGTCATGTCCATCATGGCCCCTGCTTCGATCAAGTCGCCCACCGAACCTTTGGCAAAAATGATATCCGGGAAATTCTGTTCCGCAATCATCAGGGCTACCTGTTCGCTCTCGTCATTCCCGCCGATGGGATAGGACGTCTTAAGTTTCACGCCGGTAGCTGCCGTAAGCGCCTCCGCCACGGGGTCCGTCCAAGGATCATCCTGCGTCCCGTCCGCCGTAAAGAATGTCAGCTCCACCACTTCCCCGCTTTCACTGCCCGCGGAAGCATCCGTGGAAGATGCGGAAGCCGAACCGTCACCCCCGCCGCTTGTGGCAGCCGCGCCGTCACCTCCGCCGCATCCGCCAAGAACACTTACCGCCATTGCCGCTGCCAAAAACAGGGCTCCAATTTTTTTCCGTTTCATAATTTTTCTCCCTTCGATGTTTATGGTTTTTGTTTAGGTTTTTTGTTTATGGTTTTTGTTTAGGTTTTCTGTGTTTTTTATGGGTTTTCCCTTACCGGTTCTGCCGTCCCCGTCAGTCTTTCACGGCACCCACCGTCATACCGCCCACGAAATATTTCTGTAAGAACGGATACACGATAATAATGGGAACGGTGGCAATAATCGTAATCGCCATGCGCACGGAAAGGGGCGATACGGCATTTTTCACCTGCTCTGCCGCATGGGGATCGATCTTGATGGTCGCCTTCTCCATGATTTCGTACAAAACATACTGCAGCGTCGGCAGTTCCTTCGCATACAGGTAAGTATCCATAAAGGAATTCCACTGCCCCACCGCCATGAACAGCGCAACCGTGGCAAGCACCGGCTTACAGAGCGGAAGGACGATTTTCGCCCATATGGTAAAGTCGTTGGCGCCGTCCACCCTTGCCGCTTCCTGCAGCGCCACCGGCAGCCCCTCGATAAAAGAGCGCACCAGTATGAGATTGTACACCCAGATTAATCCCGGTATAATGTAAACCAAAAAGCTATTCCCCATCTTTAACGTCCGCATTAACAGCAGGTATTCGGGAATCAGCCCGCCGCTGACATACATGGTGACGACAAACAGCAGGGTAAACAGTTTATTAAAGTAAAAATCCTTCCGGCTTAACACATACGCCAGCATGGCAGTACAGATTACGCCGATTCCTGCGCCGATGACCGTCCTTGCCACCGATAAAACAAGCGGCTTCATTAAATCATTTTCCTTAAACACATATACGTAATTGCTGGTGGTAAACTTCCTTGGAAAAATGAAATTAATGTTTCTCATGGTATCAATAGGGTCGTTCAGGGATATGGCAAGCACATTTAAAAACGGGTATAACGTAATCATAATGATAAACAGGAACACAACGAGCAATAGGTAATCCAGCAGATTGTCCCTGCTCTTTATTTTCGTACTTTTCACGTTCCATCCCTCCTTATATCAGTTTGCTTTCGCCGAGCCAGCCGGCAACCTTATTCGCAATGAGCAGCAGGATAATGCCCACCACGGACTGGAACATACCGATTGCCGTACCTAGCCCGTAGTTACCGCTGCCGATTCCCCTGATATAAGCAAACCAGGAAAGCACCATGGCATGATCCTGTACAATACCGTTGCTTAAAAGCATCTGACGTTCCATACCTACGTTTAACGCACTTCCGATGCTCATAATCAGCAGTACCACCACCGTCGGCTTAATCCCCGGAAGGGTGATGTGCCAGATTCTTTTTAACCGGTTGGCACCGTCCACCTTTGCCGCTTCATAAAGCCCCTGGTCGATGCCCGCCATGGCGGACAGGTATACGATGGCATCCCAGCCCACTTCCTTCCATACATTGATGATGCAGACCGTCACCCAAAATAACGGGGAATTTGTACTCATCAGCTTTAAGTTCGTTCCGAGCGCCGTATCCAGCATCCCGCCGTCATTTAACACCATTTTCGCAATACTGGCGATAACCACCCACGATACGAAATGTGGAAGGTAAGAAACCGTCTGCGTCACCTTCTTGAAACGCTGGAAACAGATTTCGTTTAACATCAGGGCAAACACGATTGCCATTACCGTACCAAGCACGATTCCCAAAATACTGAGCCCGATGGTATTTAACATGGTCTGGCCGAACATACGATCCGTAAATGCCTTCGTAAAATTATCCAGTCCCGCAAACGGACGCTCCCACATGGGCTGGGCAAACGTCTTGGGCTTCACCTCCTGAAACGCCATGGTCCATCCCCATAACGGTATGTACTTAAACACAAACAGCCATACCACAAAAGGAACCGACATAAGCAGCAAATACCTCTGCTTCCACATAAGCTGCATGCTGAACTTCTGCTTAACGGCTTTTTCCTTGTTCCGCGCTTTCATCCGCACTACCTCCTTATTTTTTTCGTTTTTCCCAAAGCGTGTTTGAAAATTGCTTTCCTCTGCCGTGCTCTGCCGTTTAAGGAAATGCATTTTCAACCATGCTCCGGTACTCACCCCTTCTTGCTTTTTTATTATATAAAAGCAAAAAAAATAAAAATACCGTAAAGACTTTACTAAAATTACCCCACATTTTTTATCTTTGGCAACAGACCATCCATTCCCTGACTTTCCTAAACTCATTCATTTTTTAGTACCCAGCAGGAGCCAGGAGCGGAATCCCCTGTCCGGTTTCTCCCTGCCGCCCCGTGCTTC
>CANTGP010000156.1 GCA_947653315.1 uncultured Lachnospiraceae bacterium | reverse complement strand
TTTACACGCTTCACCAATTGCCTCCAGGAAATCATCCACGCTTGTATATCCGTTGGATACGCCCTGGATTTCGTTTTCAATAACTGTCTTAAAAGCAGAAGGACCGCAGTCATTAATCGGAGTTCCCGAAACGCTGGAAGCATTCTTCAGGATATCCATTACCTGCCTTTGCAGTTCCGTTTCATTTCCCGTCAGATATTCCGTCTGATCCTGTGCGGACATGCCTACGCCGTTTTCCCAGCCGTATTTGGAAAGTTTATCCGGCTGATACATGTAATTCAGGAATTTAACGGCTTCCTCCTTTACGGCGGAATCCGCGGAAACGGCATATCCGCCGCCGTTCCATGCCGCAATGTCATTCGCGCCGCCTTTTCCGTCCGCTACCACGGGCATCGTAAATGCACGGATATTATCACGGATTTCCGGAGCAATATCCTCATTCAATGCCATGGAACAGTCCCAGCTTCCCATGCAGTACATCGCCGCCTGCCCATTCGTAAACAGATTCATGGTTGTTCCGTAGTCCTGGGAATCATATCCTGTCTGGAACATTCCTGCCGCTGCGGAATCCACCAAAATCTGTGTCGCTTCCCGGATTTCCGGCGCCGTAAAATCGCCTCCCGCGACAGCATTGCGGATAATTTCCGCATAATCCGTCCCGGCAACCTTTACCAAAATATCCGTCAGGAAACATGCCATCGGCCATCCGTCCCCACCGTCCATTGCCATGGGTGTAATGCCTGCATCCTTTATGCTCCCGCAAAGACTTAACAGTTCATCATAAGTGGACGGAACCTCCCATCCGTTATCCTGGAACATCTTTTGGTTATAATAGATCAGCATAATATCCGTATTTCTCGGAAGCCCGTATAATTTCCCGTCCTTTTTAAAGCCTTCCAAAGAACCTGCAATAAACTTATAGTCCGCATAGTCCGCCTCATTTAACTCGGCAAGAACACCCGCATCCAGCACTTCATCCAAAAAGGCCGGCTGTCCCCAAATGCTCACCACATCCGGCATTCCGGACATTGCATACGCCTTGAACTTTGTCTTATACGCTTCCTCATCAAGTGCCTCCACTTCAATCTTTACATTGGGATTCGCCGCGGTGTATTCGTCAATAATCATCTGCTCCACCAATCCCTGCCCGTTCTTACGGTCCGGAAGATTGGAGAACAACCGCAGCGTCACCTCCCCGCCAGCGTCACCCGTTTCCTGTGCACTTTCCGCTTCCTGTGCGCTTTCCGTTTCCGGAGCGCTCTCCGTTTCCTGTACACTCCCCGTTTCCTGCGCCTGCCCTGTCTGTGAACCGGTCGCCGTCTGTGCGCTGTCCCCGGAGTTCCCTCCGCATCCGGCAAGTGCGGATACTGTTAATGCGGCTGCCAGTAAAGATGCTGCAAGTTTCTTCTTCATCCTTTTTTCCTCCCTTTGATTATGTATTTCGTTTGCTGCTTTACGTATTTATCATAGCATCCGCATACTGGCATTAACAGTTATTAAAATTCCAAAAAGGTGCAATATTTTCGACTCCGTGTTCCGGCATACCGTCTATTCGTCCGTCTTCACGTTTTTCCGGTATTCGCTGGGCGACACCCCGCAGGATGCCTTAAAGGTTTTCATGAAATGCTTTTCGTTTTCATAGCCGACCCTCGCACTGATTTCCATAATCCGCATATCCGTTCCGGCTAACAGTTTCTTTGCTTCCTCCATACGGATTCCCTTCAGGTAATTGACAAAATTACTTCCGGTATACTCCTTGAAAAGATAGGAAAACAGGGAATAATTCATGGAAATATGATTGGAAACCACCGCCATGTTCAGGTCCCTGCCGTAATTTTCCCGGATGTAATCCACTGCCAGCCGAATCTTCTTCTGATTCCGGTTCGTATCAAACTGGCTGCCCAGCCGTTCATGAAAAGCGAGCAGCCAGTCCATGAACTCCGTCTGCCAGGCGGACAGCGCCGGAAAACCAAACGGTTCTGCCAACCGCTCCAGTTTTCCCTCCTCCCCGGTCAGCGCATTCCGGTAAGTTTTTCTCATTTCCCTAAAAAAGTCTCCGATGCACTCTGCAAACTCCGGCGGGGAAACCCATCCGTTCCTGACGGCATAAAACAATCCGTTCCATGCCTTTGTCAGTTCTTCCGTTTTATCCGTACCAAGAAGCTGTACCCTCTGCAGTTTCATTTCCGCCCCAACCAGTTTTTTCCCCTGGCCGTAAAAATTGTCCGGAATCTGTTTTTCCTCCTCATGGAAACGGTAAACCTTCCGCTCCCTGCAAAAGGCATATCCCCTCGCTTCCACCGCTTCCCCATAAGCCTCCCGCAGTTTCCGGATTCCGCCATGGAGCGTACTGGTTCCCACATATTCCCTTACCAGTTCGTTTTTTAAAAGCAGCTCCGCGTTTTTTTCCGTTACCAGATAAATATCGGAACCTTCCACATTATGCAGGTAAATATAATTATCTTCCATGGGAGCGGCTTCCTTTGGAGCGGACTCTTGGAAATCGGGTTCCTGGAGAGTCTGCTCCTGGAGAGTCTGCTCCTGGAGAGTCCGCTCCTGGAGAGTACACTCTTGGAGAGTATACTCTCGGAGAGTACACTCTCTTGGATTCGTGGCATACACATAATAGCTCTGCAAATCCAACTCGCTTTCATACTCGGACTGCATGGTATGCAGTTCTTCTTCCGTAATCTGTCCGTTCAACATCAGGTATTTTAACTGCTGGCGTCCGAGACGCCTGCTTGTCCGGCTGCTTTCCTGCTTCTGCGTAATCTCCTGCTCCAGTTTCCGCAGGATATCCCACAGCTTCTCCCTTTCCACCGGCTTTAACAGATACTCCCGCACCCCTAAGCGCAGCATTTCCACCGCATAGGCAAAATCCGCATACCCGCTGATGGCTATGGTAATCGGTTTATGGGGAAGTTCCTGCATCCTTTGCACCAGTTCGATTCCGTTTACTTTGGGCATACGGATATCGGTAAACATCACGTCTACCTTTTGGCTTTGCAGAATTTCCAACGCCATTTCCCCGTTGCCGCATTCCATCAGCACTTCCACCGGAACGCCGCTGCGCTGAATCATCGCACGGATTCCCTGCCGTATTAATTTTTCGTCTTCCACAATCAAAACCGTTTTCATCTCTACACCCCATGTCTGTTTTGGCGGGCGGGCACACGCAGCGTGACCTTCGTATAGCAGCCTGCCTTGGAAGCAATGTCAATTCCGTACGGTTCCCCGAAACTCATACGGATCCTGTCCTGTACATTCTTTAAGCCGATGCCGCCCCCGGTTCCCCCGTCCGTTTCGATTTCACCGTCCATCTTCTTCCTGAGCCTTTCCAACGTATCCTCATCCATGCCTTTTCCGGCATCCGAAATCTCCAGGATACAGTCGCCGTCCTTTAACATGCCTTTGATATAAATATTGGTATCCTCTGCAAGTTCCTCGATTCCGTGGTAAATCGCATTCTCCACAATCGGCTGCAGGGACATTTTCGGTATTTCCTGTTTCAAAATCTCCTCCGGCAAATTTAATGACAGATAGATTTCGTAATCAAAGCGCAGATTCATTAACAGCAGGTAATTTTTCACATATTCGATTTCCTCCCCTACCGTCACATTGCCGGATACCCATTTCATGCTGTAACGCAACAGGATTCCGAGCGAAGTCACCGCATCCGATATGGCATATTCCTCATCGATTTCCGCCATCATCTTCACGGACTCTAAGACATTGTAAATAAAATGGGCGTTAATCTGATTCTGCAGGGCACGGATTTGGGAATTTTTTGCCAAAACCTCCCTGTCAATGTTTTCTTTCATAAGCTGCCCGATGCGGTCCAGCATTTTATTAATCTGCGTCCCCATCTCGCCCATTTCGTCGTTTCCGCAGTTTTGGATGCGTATCCCCAAATCGCCCTTCTGTATCATGCGTATGGACTTTAAGATATCATAAAATTTTCCCAAAAGCCTGGTTACGATAAAATTGACGAAAAGTGCCAGCCCTGCGGCCAGCACCAACATGGCAGCCACGAAAGCGTTCCTCATCCGGTATACGTAACGCACATTTTCCGTAATATTTTTCACGGACAGCAGCGTCCCCCGCATTTCCCGTATATACAGGTAAGAAACGATTAAATGCTCCCCGCCCTGCTCGGTATAAGCCGTGTATATGCCGTCCTTTCCGAATCCTTCCTCCATTTTAAGCCGCACAAATTCCCCGGAGTTTTCCTGCACGTTATCGCCGAAATAAAGATTCCCCTCCTCCGAAACGAAACAGCTCCACTCATCCCGGATATCCTCATACAGCGGCGGAAGGAGATTTTCCATGGTAACCGCCGTCTCAAGCACGCCAATCCGCCCGTTTTCATAATCCCCAATCTCCGTCACAAAGGAGGCAATCCGTTCCCCGTCCCGGTTATCAAATAAACGGTCCCGGTAATCAAAATGCCAGCCCTCGTAATCTTCTTCCCCTGCCCATTCCATCCGCTCCATCCGGGAACGGCTGTACAAAATGGGCATCATTTCCTGCACACTGTCATTCACGGCATAGACGCGCACCCCGTACAGTAACGTATTGTTGTTGACCAGCCGTTCCAGCGAAGCTACATCGGAATGATAAAACTCCATCAGTTCCCCCGTGTCCGTTTTCTCCTGCCTTGCCGCTTTTCCAAGCATCTCCAAAAGCGGGGTATCTTTCAGGAAAAACTGTGTCGTCATCGTTACGGACGCAATGTTTTTCGAAATGTTGTCCTTGTTGCGTTCCATGGTATACTGCATGTAATTCCGGTTTTCACGGATTACGTTCTGCTCCATGTTGTAAAACAGGATAGCGGCCATGACGGAAATCGGCAGTATCACAAGGCAACTGATTACCAGCGTAAATTTTTTATTCAGTTTCAGCCCGTCTAGCTTCTGTCTCTTTTTCATTCCATTTTATTCCATTCCCAGCTTTTCCTTCGCCTTCCGCATCAGTTCCGTTTTCGCCTCCTGGACTTCCCGGAAACCGCAGGCGTCGCGTTGTTCCAAAAACCCGGCAAAGATTTCGTCAAACCGTTCCTCCGACTCCGCCAGCAAAAGCCTCGGAAGCGTTTCGCTCCACAGTTCCACAATCCGGTTTTCCATATAAGCCTCTTTGGATTCGCCGGGCAAAAAGGAATCGTACTGCCCGTTATAAACCGCATAGCGGTAAGACCATTCCATAATCTGCCGCAGCGGCTTTGCCGGTTCCTGCGCCCATTTAAGCTGCATCACATTATTTTGGAGCATCCAGTACATATTATCCGCACCATACTTCTTGTTGTATTCCGCACGGTCCGTATTTAACAATTCGGAAACCCCTTCCTTTACCACGGGTTTTCCGTCCACATAATCGAACGTCTCCCCCTCCACCCCAAGAAAAACGCGCAACTGTCCCTGCTCGCTGAGCAGATAGTCCAAAAAAGCGATGGCACGTTCCGGGTGCGCGCAGTTCTTCGATATCATCGTCACGGTCCAGCCGTTAATCCCGGTCGTCGTCAGCGTGTGCGCATCCCCCGCCGCATTTTTCGGTCCGTCCACCGCCAGGTAAATCCGCTCCGGATGGCTGGCAGCCAGTTCCTTTTGCTGCGACACCAAATCCGTATACTGGTAAATCATACAGAAATACCGGCCCTTTTCCATCTTTTCTTCCATTTGGGTCCTTTGGTCGATAAAAATGTCATCGGAAAGCAGCCCTTCTTCCCCCAGGCTGCGGAACATCTTAAGCCAAGTGATATAATCCTCATCGGTATAACGGTCGTACACTTCACCGTTTTCCTCAAAAGGAACGGCAAGAAAGTTCATCAGATACTTGTCAAAAGAAACGTTCCCCTGATTATTAAAAACATGTGCCCCCACCGGAATCAGCGGTTCCCCGTCCACTTCCGGAAACATCTGATACGCCTTTTCCACCGCCGCCTTAAATCCCTCCGGCGTCGTCATGTCAGGGCTTCCGATTGCCTCATAAATATCCTTCCGCACCAGGAACGTTTGGTTGGAACCAATCCGGTCCTGTTCCTCCAAATCCTTTGCCGTAAAACTGGAATTCGGATAGCCGTATATATTACCGTCCTCCCTGGTATACCAATTTACCACATCGGCATTGCTGACATGGTAAAAATACGGATCATACCGGTCCGCCAATTCATTCAGGGCATAAACCATACCGCCGTCAATCATCTCATTCACCTGCGGTTCCCACCAGCCAAGCGTAATAAAATCCGGCAGGGAGTCCGATGCGATTAATGCATTGAGCTTTTCGCTTTCGTTTCCCCCCGGCGTAATAAAACGCAGGCTTACTCCGGTTTCCTCCGTAATCTTTTTGGAAACCATATTCTCCCCCCAGCCTGCCGTAAACCATGAATAATTCACATACCAGTCAAACGTGACCGCTTCCCCGGCATATTTGGGCCATGCGGCCACATCCTCCCCGGCAGGTTCCGGCTCCGTATCCCGGACGGTTTTTCCGGCGCTTGTACAGCCTGCCATGGACAGGCACATAACCAGCGCAAATAACGCCGCACGCCTTTTCATCTTCTTTTTTTTCTTATCCTTTGTTCCCGTTTCCTTTGTTTCCGTTTCCTTTGTTTCCTTCACACTTTTATCCTTCCATAAATACTGCTTTTTGTTTTCACATGCCTTATGAGACAGTATATCGCTTTTTCCGCCTTATTTCAATTCCATTTCTTTTCCATTTCCTTTCCATTTCCTTTCCATTTTCATTCCGGTTTTATTCCGGTTTATTCCGGTTGTAATAGTCCAGCCGGAAAGGTTGGTTATGTGAGGAAGCGGACGCATGGGTGGGAGTTTTTTTGCGGGGCAGCGGCAACGGGATTGCCTGTCCCGGTTTTCCGTGCACTTATTTCGGCTGGAGGTTTCTAAGCAGAATGGCGTAGGTTTTCACAAGCTACGGGTCGTCCTCAAGCGGCATCCTTGCCGCCTCGGACTGAAATGGGCATCCCTGCCCATTTCC
>CANTGP010000155.1 GCA_947653315.1 uncultured Lachnospiraceae bacterium | reverse complement strand
TGCTTAGAAACTCCCAGCCGGAAAAAGTGCACGGAAAACCGGGACATGCCATCCCCGCTGCCGCCGCCCCGAAAAATAATCCCTCCCGTGCGTCCGCATCCGCTTTCCGCTCCCGCATCTTTTAGTGGAAACTGCCCACATCCATCTTGACCTTAATCATAAGAAGTGTTATTATTTTAACGATTGGAAATACCACAACAGATTGCAGGAAATACCATAAAAAAATCAAAGTAAGAGGTGCAGAGAAATGAGTAAAACTTTTGACGAACTGATTTCCAAAGTAAAGGAAATCCCCATGAAAAAGGTCTCCGTTGCCGTAGCGCAGGATTCCGCCGTACTGGAAGCGGTCAGGGCCGCTAAGGACAGACAGATTGCGGATGCCATTTTAGTGGGCGATGAAACGAAGATTAAGGCTATTGCCGCGGAAGACGGCGTCGATATCAGCGATTTCGAGCTGATCCATGTGGAAGACGATATCGAGGCTTCCCTTGCCGCCGTAAAACTGGTACATGAAGGCAAGGCCGACATGTACATGAAGGGATTAATCGACACCAAGCATTTCTTAAAGAGTGTCCTCGACAAAGAAGTAGGGCTGCGTACCGGAAAGCCTTTATCCCATGTATGCGTATTCGACGTGGAAGGCATTGACCACCTGCTGTTCTTAACGGATGTTGCATTCATCCCCTATCCCACACTGGAGGACAAGGTACATATCATCACCAATACGCTGGAAATCACCAAAGCCTGCGGCATTGAATGCCCGAAAGTAGCACCCCTTGCGGCAGTGGAAGTAGTCAATCCCAAGATGCCCGCAACTGTGGAAGCGGCAGAACTTACACAGATGAATAAGGACGGCAAAATCACCGGATGCATCATCGACGGTCCTCTTTCCCTTGATCTCGCCATCGACGCGGAAGCGGCAAAACACAAAGGGGCGACAGACCGTCCGATCCAAGGTGATGCGGATATCCTTCTTTTCCCCGATATCCATGCCGGAAACCTGGTTTACAAGGCAATGGTGCATACGGCTAAACTGAAAAACGGTAACATTTTAACGGGCACTAAAGCACCGGTTATCTTAACCTCCCGCTCCGATTCCATGGAAGTAAAAGTAAACTCCCTTGCCCTCGGCGCGGTTGTAGCGGAATCCATGAAATAAAACAGGCAGAATCCATAAAACATATAAAAAAGAGAGGAGGATTTACCATGTCCATAAAAAGTTTGATTATCAATCCCGGCTCCACTTCCACCAAAATCGGCGTATTTGAAGACGAGACATTATTATTTGAGGAAACCTTAAGGCATTCCACGGAGGAAATCGCCCAATATGCTTCCATCGTGGAACAGAAGGATTTCAGGAAAAACATTATCCTCGACCTTATGAAAGAAAAAGATTTCGACATGAAATCATTAAATGTCATTGTGGGACGCGGAGGTATGTTAAAACCCATTCCGGGCGGTACCTACGCGGTATCGGACGACCTGTTAAACGACCTGAAAATCGGCAAACAGGGACAGCATGCTTCCAACCTGGGCGGCATCCTGGCAAGGGAAATCGGCGATTCCATCGGCGTACCTTCCTATATCGTGGATCCCGTGGTAGTGGATGAACTGATGCCCATGGCAAGGTATTCGGGCGTACCGGAACTTCCCCGCACCAGCGTATTCCATGCACTGAACCAAAAAGCCGTGGCAAAACGCTATGCAAAGGAAAAAGGCGTGGCATATGATTCCCTGAACTTAATCGTTGTCCACATGGGCGGCGGCGTATCGGTAGGCGCCCATGAAAAAGGAAAAGTCGTGGATGTCTTCAACGCCTTAGACGGCGACGGCGCATTCTCCCCTGAACGGGCAGGCGCGGTTCCTTCCGGCGCACTGATTAAGATGTGCTTCTCCGGTCAGTATACCGAAAAGGAAGTTTATAAAAAAATCGTCGGGAACGGCGGCTTCAACGCTTACCTGAATACCAATGACATGAGGGAAGTCAACAAAATCGTGGAAGAAGGCAACAAGGAAGCCGAAGTCATCCGCGAAGCATTTATTTTGCAGGTTGCAAAGGACATCGGCTCCATGGCATGCGTCTTAAGCGGAAAAGTGGACCAGATTATCATTACCGGCGGCATTGCTTATAACAAATATGTCACCGACCGCCTGACCGAAAGGGCCGGCTTCATCGCCCCCGTTACCGTATATCCGGGCGAAGACGAACTGTTGGCGCTGGCGCAGGGCGCAATCCGCGTGATGAACGGGGAAGAAAAGGCAATGGAATATTAAGTAACCGGGCAGGGGAAATTTCCCCTGCCCAAGTCTTTTCCATACGGACATCAGGCAAAATCCCTACGGGAGCCAAAAGGAGGTGCCCTTTGAAAACCATAAAAAATTCCATATGTCTGTTTCTTTCCGCCCTCAGCTTCCTTTATTACCTGTGGCTCGGCGCACACAACGGTTTCCGTATGTCCGTGCTGCCGTTTTGGCTGCTGCTGTCCGTTCTTTTGCTTTTTCCCGTTTTCCTTTTTCCCAAACTGCCTGCCGCTGCGCGGCGTATCTTCTCCCTGTTCCTGTTGGCGGGAACACTGTTTTTTCTGGCCGTAGAGGGCTGCATCCTTTGGGGCATGTCAGGAACAGGCGCGGAAGACCTTGATTACATCATCATCCCCGGCGCCGGACTGAACGGGGAGAAACCGTCTTCCGTCCTGGAAAAACGACTGGAATGCGCCCTTGCCTACCTGAAAACGCATCCCGGGACAAAAGCCGTCGTTTCCGGCGGACAGGGGGCAGACGAAAGTATCAGCGAAGCGGAAAGCATGAAAAACTGGCTTCTTGGACAAGGCATAAGCGGCAGCCGTATCCTGACGGAAGACCGTTCCTCCACAACGGCGGAAAATATGCGGTACAGTCTTGCCTGCATTGCCGCAGCGGAACAGGCATCCGCCTCCGGTTGCCGCACACCGGCCACGGAAAACAACGGTCATGAAAATAGCGGTATACCGGTTTTTGCGCAAAACATCCGCATCGGTATTGCCACCAGCAATTTCCATGTCTTCCGCGCCCTCTGCATCGCCGGCCGGGTAATCCGTGAAAACGGCATGTATAACGGGAACTTTCAAATCAGCGGAATGCCTGCGGACTTTCCTCCTTTACTGCTTCCCCACTACATGGTACGGGAATTTTTTACGGTATGCGTGGATACGGCTTTGGGTAATATGGACCCTTTTCCGCTATCCCTTATTCCCCGCCAACGGGATACAAATCCTCCCCGTCGCTGATAAATTCCCAATCCTGATCTCCTGTCAGGAACAGCCTCGCCCCCTGCCCTTCACAGCTCTGCTTCACTTCCTCCTCCGCGGAGTAAGCCGTCACCACGGCATATTCCGGGGCCACTTTTTCAAACAACGCCTCTGTCGCCTTATTTGCCCTGCCGTGATGCGGCACTTTGTATAAAACGATTTCGGGCAAAGACAGTTCCAGCAGTTCCTCCGAACGGATACGCAACGCATCCCCCGCAAAAAACATATGGACGTCCCCATGGCTCACCAGCACTGCCAACGAATAATTATTCGCCTTTTCATAAAAAGTTTCCTGCGGCGGGTAAACCGTAAACTCCAAATATCCGGTGTCCACCGTCCATTCCTCCGTCGGGGTTATGACCGGAATCCCCTTTTCCCCGCAAGATTCCTCCAAACCGTCCAACCGCTCCTCCTTTTTTTCCTCCCCTTGGTAAAACGGCTCCACCACATGGTACACCGGAAGGCTTTCCAGCAAAAGCGCCGCCCCTCCCACGTGATCTTTGTCGGGATGGGTTAAAAACAGATAATCCACCGATGTAATCCCCTGTTCTTCCAGCGCTTCCAGCATCCGTTCCCCGTCCTGTTCTTCCCCCGTATCAATCATGACCGCCCTTTCCCCGCAGCTTATCATGATGCAGTCCGCATCCTCCGCCGTTTTCAGGAAACGGACGCGTACCATTTCCGTTTCTGTTTCCGGCAGTTTACCGCCACCGCCCCTGCATCCGGTGAGGAATATTCCCAACACCAAGAGCCACAGGATTGGAACTGCCGCTTTGCTCCTATTTATTTTCATGGCATCCATCAACTCCCAATTATTACAATATTTATCATATATTATATTTTAAAATATCATAATTTCAAGTATATTCATATCCTTTTTCATAACATTTCAGCCTGAACTGTTTCCTTCTCCCTATATCATTTTCCCTCAGAATATGCTACACTTAATACCGTAAACCATACGTTAAAACGCAGGGCAGCAATTGGAAAAGGAATTCCATACCACAAGTTTGTGTCCGCGCGGTATCCGCAAACTTGGCAGGCTCTAAAAAGCCGCGCAGAAATGAGGTAAACCATGACAAAAAAAGAACTTGCAATCGCAAAACGTAACCAAAAATACAACTGTGCACAGGCAGTGGCATGTTCCTTCAGTGAGGAAATCGGCGTGGACGAAACCGTCTTGTTCAAGGCTTGCGAGGGCTTTGGGTCCGGCATGGGCTGTTTGGAATGCACCTGCGGCGCACTTACCGGAGCCGTTCTCCTTGCCGGCTTTAAAAACAGCGACGGCAATACGCAAAACCCTTCCACCAAAGTATCCACCTACCAGTATACCAAAAAAATGGTGGCGGCATTTCAGGAAAAATGCGGTTCCACGTCATGTAAGGAGCTAAAAGGCATCGAAACCGGCAAAGTCCTTCATAGCTGCCCCGACTGTATCATGGACAGCGTGGAAATCGTACAGGAGGTTTTGGGATTATGAGCCTGCGCATCACGGGCAGGCTTGCCCGCCTTTTTCTGATGCTCCTCCTGCCCCAGCCCGTTTTTGTCTGGTGGCTGATGATCGGGCGCAGGGATTTTTCCACCCCACTGCTGCCCGCCCTTGCCACGGCAGGAATCGTCATACTTTTCCTGCTGTTCCTTTTGTGCTTACATATTCTCCCTGTCCGTCCCCAAAGCGGCAGTACCATGCGCATTACGGTCCTCGACGGGGGACAGTTTTTAATTTCGTTCAGTATATGGGGGTTCTTTTTCCAGGCGCTCCTCTATCTTTTTCTGTTTACGGGGCATATGCCGCTGTTTACGGAATTTTACCGGACGAGTCCCGCACTGTTTACGGCAAACCTCATTACCGGGATTCTTATCCTCTTTTTCCTGCTGTTAAACGGACAGTTACGGGTCCTGTTCACCTGTTACCGTCTCGGCATTGTGAAGCGTCTGCTGGTCATTTGTAATCTTTGGTTTCCCGTTGTTAATCTCTTTGTGATGAGATACCTGTGCAATAAGGCAAAAGAGGAATGTGACAACGAACGGTGCCGTTTTACCGCCCGTGCCGCACGGGCGGACAGCAATGTATGCGCCACCAAATATCCGCTCATTATGGTGCACGGCATCGGTTTCCGTGACTTAAAATACTTTAATTACTGGGGACGCATCCCAAAAGAACTGGTGCGCAACGGCGCTACCGTTTATTACGGCCACCAGCAGGCATGGGGAACCATCGAGGATAATGCGGAACACATCCGGCAGACAATCCGGCAGGTACTTAAGGAAAACCATTGTGCAAAAGTAAACATCATCGCCCACTCCAAAGGCGGACTGGACTCCCGTTACCTGATCACACACCTGCACATGGAACGGCAGGTAGCTTCCCTGACTACCATTTCCACACCCCACCGGGGTTCGGAACTGATTAACGTGCTGAACCGGCTGCCGGACGGTATCTACCGGCTGATTTCCTCATGGTTTGACCGCACGTTTTCCAAATTCGGCGACGGGTGCCCGGACTGCTACCATGCCAGCAAACAGCTTTCCCCTGCTTTCTGTGCCCGCTTTAACGAAATTACCCCTGACTGTCCGGAGGTATTCTACCAAAGTTATGCTTCCGTCATGAAACACGCATGGAGCGACAGTCTGCTTTCCGTTCCGAACCTGATCATGGATATTGCGGGAAACACCGGAAACGACGGTCTTGTGACCGAGGAAAGCGCGAAATGGGGCGTCTTTCAGGGAACGTTCCGCAACAAATACCGGCGCGGAATCTCCCATGGCGACATGATTGACTTGAAGCGGGAGGATTATAAAGGCTTTGATGTCATCGAAACATATGTGGATATCGTCAGGAAATTAAAAAATATGGGGTATTAGTATGACTCATATCCCATGGAATCGGGAAACCGGTTCAGGACTTCCGGCTTCCCGGCGTCAGATTTATTTTCTCCAAATCCTCCGGCACATACACATTCCCGCCGTAATGCCTCCGCGCTTCCTGCGTATACCGTCTTTTCCTTTCCGGCAGGCATCCGTCCTCGGTGTGGTACAGGACAAGATTCCCCACCTCCAGTTCCGCGGCGGTCTTTCCTGCATCCAGTGCCGTACTGTGATGCTTTTCATAGGGTCTGTAACGTTCTTTCTCCGCGTCCAGACAGAATGCCTCGCCAAGCAGCCAGTCGCAGCCAAACGCCTGGTTCCGGTTTCTTTCATGGTACGGCTCATCCCCAAGGCAGACAAGGCGCACGCCGTCCGGCAGCACCGCAGCAAATCCGAACTGCTTTTCTTTCGTGGAACCGATATCAAAAAAGGTAAGATGCGCCCCTTCCCATTCCCTGACATCCCCGTCTTCCACGGTTTCCAAAAAAATCCGTTTTCCCAAAAATGCCCGGAATTTCCCCGGAAGCATCTGTCCGCACATAAATCCGAGGATTTCTTTCACTTTATCATGGCAATAAAGCGTCAATTCCCCCTGATATTCCCCCGCCCGCAGCAGCGCCGCCACTTTGCGGATGACCCACACCGCACCGAGGATATGGTCGGTATGGGCATGGGTTACAAACATACGGTGTACCTTGCCAAAAGGAATCCCTGCCGCTTCCATTTGAACCAAAATCCCGTTTCCCCCGCCCGCATCCACAAGAAAATACTCCCCGCCAAGGCGCAGGGCAAAGCAGGTATTATAACATTTCGTCACCATGGCGTGACCGGTTCCGAGCATAATCAGTTCCGCTTCCTGTTCCGTCCCGTATTCCGTC
>CANTGP010000154.1 GCA_947653315.1 uncultured Lachnospiraceae bacterium | reverse complement strand
TGCCGCTTGAGGACGACCGTAGCCTGTGACACACTTCCTCATTCTGCTTAGAAACTCCCAGCCGGAAAAAGTGCACGGAAAACCGGGACAGGCACTCCCGCTGCCGCCTCCCCGCCAAAAAATCCCTCCCGTGCGTCCGCCCCCAACACAACATTCAGACAAAACGGTTACCAAAACCAAAAATAATTTCCCCCTAACCCTTTAAAAAAAATCCGTTTTAGTGTATAGTACATATGTATGACTATATTTGGAATCATTTCCCCAAAAGGGAAAATGCAGGGAGCCGCTATGGATTGTAAAGAAGCGAACAGGAAAATATCCGATTTTCTGGATCATGAGTTAAACAGCAGGGAATTAAAAGGCTTTCTGGAACATGTGACCCAATGCAAGGACTGTAAGGAAGAATTGAGCATACAGTTTTTGGTGCAGGAGGGTATGGCAAGGCTGGAGGACGGGAATACGTTCGATTTGCAGAAGGAGCTGGACAGACTGTTGGAGGAAGCGGAACGGAAGATGATTCTTTACCGGTGGCTCCATTATTTTGTATACGGTGTGGAGGCTTTGGCAATCATAGCGATTATCACGATTATCGTTTTGGTAATTGTGCTGTAAGATCATAAGGAAAGCGACGGGCAGGGAACGGGATATGGGTAAAATTGTATTAATTGACGGGCACAGTATTTTGAACCGGGCGTTTTACGGGGTGCCGGATTTGAGCAATGCGAAAGGGTTGCATACCAATGCGGTATACGGTTTTTTGAATATTATGTTTAAGATTTTGGATGAGGAACAGCCCCAATACCTGGCGGTGGCGTTTGACGTACATGCGCCCACGTTCCGGCATGAAATATATAAGGAATATAAGGGTACGAGGAAACCGATGCCGGAGGAATTGCGGGAACAGGTTCCGGTGATGAAGGAAGTGCTGCAGGCAATGGGGATTAAGACCGTGGAAAAGGAAGGATTGGAAGCGGACGATATCCTCGGTACGCTGGCGAAGCGTTCGGAGAAGGAAGGCATGGAAGTGGCGCTGATATCCGGCGACCGCGACCTTTTGCAGATTGCTACGGAGCATATTAAAATCCGCATCCCGAAGACCAAGGGCGGTAAGACGGAAGTGGAGGACTATTATGCGGCGGACGTGCTGGAAAAATACCGCGTGACCCCCATGCAGTTTATAGATTTAAAAGCATTGATGGGCGATTCGGCGGACAATATCCCCGGCGTGCCGAAAGTGGGGGAGAAGACGGCAACGGAGCTGATGCTTCAGTTCGGCTCTTTGGATAACCTCTATGCCCATGTGGACGAAGTGGCGAAAAAGTCCGTGCGGGAATCGCTGGCGGCACACAGGGATTTGGCGGATTTAAGTAAGGTGCTGGCGACCATTAACGTAAACGGGGAGTTCGATTTTTCCTATGAGGAAGCCGCGGTAGGGGATTTTTATACGGAAGAAGCCTACCGGCAGTTCCAAAGGCTGGGGTTTAAAAATATGCTGGCGCGTTTCGCTAAAAATCCGGCAAAAAACCGGCAGACGGAATATTTTAAGGAAATTACGGACTTTGCACAGGCGGAGGAAATCTTCGGGAAACTGGCAGAAGCCGGGATTGGGGATACGGTAGCGTTTGACGTCCTGGAGGATAGCGGGAAAGAGGAAGATTTCGTGGGGCTCGCGCTGGCATTTGGGGAGAAAGAGGTTTATTTCCTAAAGGCAGAGGGGTTCCTGACGAAAGAATACCTGACGGGAAAGCTGGCGGAGGCGGCAGGGAAGACTTCCCTCGTGACGTTTGACATTAAAAAGAAATACAGGTACCTGAATACGGAACATACGGAACACCTGTTTGATATCCTGATTGCGGCATATTTGTTTAACCCGTTAAAAAGCGATTATGCGCCGGAAGATATCGCGGCGGAATATTTGGGGCTGACGGTTCCGTCAAGGGCAGAGTTATTCGGGAAAAGTACGCTTAAGAAAGCGGCGGAGGAAAAAGGGAAGGAGCTTACGGAGTATGCCTGCTTCCTTGTTTACGTGGCATGGACGGCTGCCCCGGTTTTGCGGGAAAAACTTTCGGAAACCGGAATGGAACGGCTGATGACGGAAATCGAAATGCCCCTGTCCTTAGTGCTTTACGACATGGAGCGGGAAGGGATTATGGTGAAGCCGGATGAATTAAAAGATTACGGGGAAGCCTTAAACGGCAGGATTGCGGAACTGGAAACAAGTATTCATCAAAAGGCGGGGCAGGACTTTAACATTAATTCGCCCAAACAGCTCGGTGAGGTGTTGTTTGAAAAAATGCGGCTTCCGGGCGGCAAGAAGACGAAAACCGGTTATTCCACGGCGGCGGACGTACTGGACAAACTGGCACCGGACCATCCGATTGTGGCGGAAATACTGGAGTACCGGGGGTTAACGAAATTAAAGTCCACGTATGCGGAAGGGCTGGCGGCATATATCGGGGAAGACCAAAGGATACACAGTAATTTTAACCAAACGATTACCGCCACGGGGCGGATTAGTTCCACGGAGCCGAATTTGCAGAACATCCCCATGCGGATGGAATTAGGGCGGTTAATCCGCAAAGTGTTTGTCCCGAAAGACGGATTCGTTTTTACCGATGCGGATTATTCCCAAATTGAGTTAAGGGTACTCGCCCATATGTCGGGGGACGAACAGTTGATTGAGGCATATAAGATGGACGAGGACATACACCGGATTACGGCGTCCAAGGTGTTCCATACCCCTTTTGCGGAAGTGACGGATTTGCAGCGCAGGAACGCGAAAGCGGTGAATTTCGGTATCGTGTACGGTATCAGCTCCTTTGGGTTGAGCCAGGACCTTAGCATTTCCAAAAAAGAAGCGGCGGAATACATCGAGCAGTATTTCGCCACTTATCCGGGTGTAAAGACTTTTTTGGACAGACAGGTGGAGGATGCGAAAAAGGAAGGGTTTGTGACGACCATGTTCGGGCGCAGGAGACCCATACCGGAACTTTCCTCCGGCAATTTCATGCAGCGTTCCTTCGGGGAGCGGGTGGCGATGAATTCCCCCATCCAGGGAACGGCGGCGGATATCATAAAGATTGCGATGATTAAAGTATGGAGACGGCTGAAGGAAGAAGGGCTGCAATCCAAACTGATTTTACAGGTACACGATGAGCTGCTCATCGAGACGGCGAAAGAGGAAACGGAAGCGGTGGAACGGATTTTGGAGACGGAGATGAAATCGGCGGCGGATTTGGCGGTCACTTTGGAAATCGACATGCATACCGGAAACAACTGGTATGAGGCAAAATAAGGGGTGGCGCCATGAAGGTGATTGGTTTTACGGGAGGCGTGGGAAGCGGCAAGACCAAGGTGCTGTCCTATATCCGGGAAAAATACCGCTGCCGGATCATCCTGGCGGATGAGGTGGCGCATAAGGTAAAGGAGCCGGGGCAGGCGTGTTATGAAGCCCTGTTAGGGCTTATGGGGAAGGAAATCCTTGCGCCGGACGGACGGATTGACCGGGTGGCGATGGCGGAACGGATTTTTAAGGATCCCGTGCTGCTTGGAAAGGTGAACGGGCTGATTCATCCGGCGGTGAAAGAATATATCCTGTCCGCCATCGCCGAAGAACGCGGCAATGGTACGCTGGACTTCCTTTTTATTGAAGCGGCGCTTCTGATTGAGGGCGGGTATGAAAGCATCGTGGACGAACTTTGGTATATTTACGCGCCGGAACTGGTGCGGAGGGAACGGTTAAAGGCATCCCGCGCATACAGCGAGGAAAAAATAACGGGAATTTTGGAAAAACAGCTTTCGGAGGAAGAATACCGCAGGCATTGCAGTGTAGTGATTGACAACGGGGGAAGCCTTGCGGATACATACCGGCAGATTGATGGGAAATTGGAGGAATACCTGTGACAGAGGGACAGAATCTTTCAGGACAAAAATTTTCAGGACAAAAGCATTCGGGCCAAATGGTTTTCGGACTGGACATCGGGACCCGCAGCATCGTGGGGACGGTTGGATATAAGGATATGAGCGGCGACCGTTTTTACGTGGTGGCGCAGAGGGTCAAGGAGCATGAAACCCGTGCCATGCTGGACGGGCAGATCCATGATATCCATAAGGTGGCAGTAACCATACGCCAGGTTAAGGAAGAACTGGAAGCGGCGGTGGGGATACCCCTGACGGATGTCTGCATTGCTGCGGCTGGGCGGGTGCTGCGCACGGTGAATGTTTCGGTGGAAAATGAATACGGCAGCGACAGGGAGATTACGCAGGAGGATATTTACGAACTGACGACCATGGGTGTGGAGCGCGCTTATGAGCAGTTCCAGACACAGGACAGTGATGCGGACATGAAATTCTACTGCGTGGGGTATTCCGTGGTGCATTACTATATCAACCGGTATCCCATGTCCAACCCGGAAGGGCATAAGGCGCGTGTCATGGGGGCGGACATGATTGCCACGTTTCTTCCCGATGATGTGGTGGACGGATTGTATAAGGCGGTGGAACTGGCGGGACTTCATGTGGCGAACATGACGTTGGAGCCCATTGCGGCAATACAGGTGGCGATTCCGGAGATGTACCGGATGTTAAATATCGCCCTGGTGGACGTGGGGGCAGGAACTTCGGATATTTCCATTACCAAGGACGGCAGCGTGACGGCTTTCGGCATGATTCCCATTGCGGGGGATGCGCTGACGGAAACCATTGCCCAGCATTGTCTGGTGGATTTCGGTACGGCGGAGAAAATCAAGCGGGAAGCGGCAGTCAGCGGCGAAATCGCCTATAAGGACATTATGGGACTGTCCCAAACCATTTCCAAAGAGGAGCTTTTGGAAGTGGTGGATCCGGTCATCCAGTCCATGGCGGTACAGGTTTCCGATAAAATCAAAGAGCTAAACGGCGGGAAAGCGGTCAGCGCCGTATTTGTGGTAGGAGGCGGCGGGAAACTGGAAGGTTATACCGACCGGCTGGCGCAGGAACTTGGGATTCAGAAAGAACGTGTGGCGGTCCGCGGGGAAGAAGTAATGCAGTCCGTGGAATTTTTGGAGGACAATGTGGTGAAGGATTCGCTGCTTGTCACCCCCATCGGTATCTGTTTAAGCTATTATGAACAGAGCAACAACTTTATTTTCGCGTTCTTTAACGAACAGCGGGTGAAACTGTTCGACAACAGTATGCTTGCGGTGGTGGATGCGGCGATGCAGGCGGAATTCCCCAACGAAGGGCTGTTCCCGCGGCGCGGAAAGGAACTGAACTTTACGGTAAACGGCAAGGCGCGGATTGTGCGCGGGCAGCTTGGGGAGACGGCGCAAATCCATGTCAACGGCAGGGAAGCGGATATCCATACCCCCATCCACAACGGGGACAAAATCGAGGTGACGCCCTCCACCGCCGGGGAAGCCGCGGCAATGGAACTGGGGGACCTGCCGGAGTTTGGCAGCGTCATCAGCGTGACGGTGAACGAAAAGAGGGTGGATTTGCCGAAATTTGCCAGTGTCAACGGCCAGTTGCAGTCGCGGTATTATGACATTAAGGAAAACGATGCCATAGAGCTGTTGAATTACTATACGGTAAGGCAGATTGCGGATTTCATGGATGTGCTGGTGGATAAGAACCTGCATGTATACGTAAATAACAAACAGGCGAAGATGGACACTTATGTTTACGAGAACTTTTCCGTGGAATGGACGATGAAGCCGCCGGAGCTTTCCGGCGGGTATGCGTTAGGCGGTACCCCCGGCAGCACGGCAGGGGGAAGTATTCCGCCCGGTCAGGATACGGACGCCCTGCGGACGGATGAGGATATCGGGGAATGGGACTCTTATGCCGAAGATGACTGGAAAGAAGACGGGGACGAAAACGGAAGCGAAGGCGGCTTGGATTCCCTGCCGGAAATGGCGGCAGTTTCCGGGGAACAGCCGGAAATAGGGCTGATTCCGGAACCGGCAGACATATTTTCGGGACAGGCAGCGGCAGAACCGCCAAAGCCCCCCATGGCATTGGCAGTGATTGTTAACGGTAAGCCCATAGCGATGACGGGCAAGCCTTCGTATGTTTTTGTGGATGTGTTTGACTATATCGATTTTGATTTGTCCAAGCTGCACGGCTCCAGTGTGGTGACGCTGTTAAACGGCAGGCAGGCACAGTATATGGAGACTTTGAGCAACGGGGATAAAATAGAGATTTACTGGAAGAAGTAAAGAACGGAAGGGTAGGAATATTGTTATGCGTATGTGCAGTATAGCCAGTGGGAGCAGCGGGAACTGTATTTATGCCGGCTCGGATACGACCCATATCCTGGTGGATGTGGGAATCAGCGGGAAGAAGACCGTGCAGGGGTTGGAGAAGCTGGGCGTGAAGCCGGAGGAACTGGACGGGATTTTCATCACACATGAACACGCGGACCATATCAACGGGTTAGGGGTGATGGCGAGGAAATACGGGATACCGGTTTACGGGACGAAGGGGACGTTGGATGCCATCCGCAGGACATCGTCCCTGGGGAAAATCGACGAATCACTGTTCCAGGAGATCGAGGCGGATACGAAAATTACGGTGAAGGATATGACGTTAAACCCCATGCGGATTTCCCACGATGCGGCGGAACCGGTGGCATACCGGATTATCCACGGAAAGAAGAAAATCGGGATTGTCACGGACCTTGGCTGTTACAATGATTATACGGTGGAATGCCTCAAAGGGATGGATGCCCTGCTCATCGAGGCAAACCATGACGTGAACATGCTTCAGGTGGGACCGTACCCTTATTACCTGAAACAGAGGATTTTGGGCAAACGGGGGCATTTGTCCAACGAGCTTTCGGGACAGCTTTTGGGGCGGATATTAAACGACCATATGCAGACCGTCGTTTTGGGGCATTTAAGCAGGGACAATAACCTGCCGGAACTGGCGTATGAAACGGTGCGGGTGGAAATTGCCATGGCGGACAATGCCTATAAGGCCGGGGACTTTCCCATACGCGTGGCAAGCCGCAGCGAAATGTCGGAAATCATAGAAATAGCATAAGTGAAGCATAAGGATAG
>CANTGP010000153.1 GCA_947653315.1 uncultured Lachnospiraceae bacterium | reverse complement strand
CATCAGACATTTCCGGCGGAACAATTACCGGATATGGGAAATTTTTGAGAATTATGTGGTAAACTATCCATGACAGGGAGGTTGCCATATATGAAGGAAACGCTTAGAAAAGAAAATGTTACAAAGGAAACCCTTTTAATCGTAGACGATGAAGCAGGCATTACGGACCTGCTGGAAAGTTATTTCGGAATGCAGGGCTACCGGGTTTATACGGCCCGCAGCGGAGCGGAAGCCCTGCCTTTCCTGGAAAAAAAACCGGATTTGGTACTGCTCGATATCAATATGCCCGGAATGGACGGGATGGAGGTCTGCCGGAAAATCCGGGAACATGTTTCCTGCCCTATCCTGTTCCTGACCGCCCGCGTGGAAACCGCCGATAAAATCAGGGGCTTCCAGGCAGGCGGGGATGATTATATCGTAAAGCCTTTTGATTTGGACGAACTCGGCGCGCGGGTGGCCGCGCACCTGCGCCGGGAAAACAGGAAACAGGAACCGTCCGTCCTGCGCTTTTTTGACGACATGGTCATCGATTATACCGGGAGGGGCATTACCATTGGCGGAAGCGCCGTTATGCTTTCCAAAAAAGAATTTGACATCGTGGAACTGCTCTCCCTGCATGCCGGACAGGTCTTTGACCGGGAACGGATTTACGAACATGTCTGGGGCATTGACGGAGACGGAAGCAGCGATACGGTGATGGAACACATCCGCAAAATACGTATCAAATTTGCGGCACGGACAAGCCACGGCTACATCAGGACAGTTTGGGGGTGCGGATACCAATGGGTTGGCTAAAAAACAGAAACCTGAAACAGACTTTTTTCCTCCTTGCGTTTGCCTGCCTTGCCGTCTCCCTGTTCCTCGTGGCATTGACCTGGGCGGTCTGTACCGCCTTTGCGGATACCATCCCTTCCGGCGGCATGTCCATCGACTTTTCCGGTACGGTGACGGCTTTGGCACCCCCTTCTCCCGGACAGGAACGCCTGCTTCGCCTGCTGGCGGGTATCCGGCTCCTGTCCTGCATCCTGTTTCCGGTCAGCGGTTTGGGCATGGCGGCCACCCTGTTTTACCATTGGAAATTAAAACGCCCCATTGCCATTCTCCGGACGGGAACCGAACGGATCCGACAGCAGGACCTTACTTTTTCGATTCCCTGTTCCGAACTGCCAAAGGACGAACTCGGGGAGGTCTGCGCCGCCTTTGAAACCATGCGGGTCCGGCTTTTGGAAACCAACCGGGAACTGTGGCGGCAGGCGGAAGAATACAAACGGCTTAACGCCGCCTTTTCCCACAACCTGCGCAACCCCGTTACGGTTCTTAAGGGCACGGTAACGCTGATGCGCCAGGGCATCCGCGATGACCAGACCGTCCACCGGCTGGAAACCTATACCCTCCGCCTGGAACGGTATGCGGAAGCAATGGGCAGCATCCAACAACTTGGCCAAATGCCTTTACAGGCGGATCGCGTATCCGTTTCCGCCCTGTGCATGGAACTAAGCGAAACCGCCAAATGCCTGGCTCCCGCACTGCAGACGGACATAAGCACAAACATAAGTACGGGCATAAGCTGTACGGACGGCAGGAAAGATTGCAAAACGGCTGGACCGGATACCTTTTTGCTGGATCATGCCCTTTTCCTGACCGTGGCGGAAAACCTGATGGGGAATGCCGCCCGCTTTGCCCGCCGCCGCATCCGCATAGACCTTGCGCTTTCGGAAGGCTTTCTTTCGCTGACCGTATCCGACGACGGAAACGGTTATCCCGCTCAGTTGGTAAACGACGGACCCAAGCCGTTCGGCACACAGGACGCAAACCCGGAACATTTTGGCATGGGACTGTACTCCAGCCTTATCCTGTGCCAAAAACACGGCGGCAGCCTGAAACTCCGTAACCGGGAAGGAGCGGTGGCGTCGGCCTCCTTCCGGCTTTTTTAGGGCTTCTCCTTAACACCCAAATACGGATTCAAAACTATGGAAAATTCTTGGGATTTATGCATTACACTCTCCTTATGCCAGTCAAAACGCTTGTAATTACTTGTTGGAATAGGAGGAAATGATATGCATATTGAAGCAAAAGAACTATCGAAAGTCTACGGCAGCGGGGAAAACCGGATCACCGCGCTCGACCATGCCGGCCTTAAAATTGCCCAAGGTGATTTTCTGTCGATTATGGGCCCGTCGGGCAGCGGAAAAAGTACGCTGCTCCATCTTCTGTCCGGTTTGGATGCCCCCACTTCCGGCAGTCTGTCTTATGACGGAAAAGACATTTACCGGATGAACGACAGGGAACGTTCCGCGTTCCGCCGCCGGAACATCGGGTTTATCTTCCAGCAGTTCCATCTCCTGCCCGTACTCACGGCGCGGGAAAACATCCTGATGCCCCTGCTTTTGGATCATAAGCGGCCGGAAGAAGCCTATGTCCGCGAACTTGCGGAATTACTCGGTATTGCGGACCGCATCACGCACCTGCCCCATGAACTGTCCGGCGGCCAACAGCAGCGGGTCGCCATTGCCCGGGCGCTGGTTGCGAAACCGGATATTATTTTCGCCGACGAACCCACCGGCAACCTGGACAGTAAAAGCGGCGGCGAAGTCATGGATTTGCTGACGGATATTTGGAAGAAAACGGGCAGGACGCTGGTAATCATTACCCATGACAACCGGATTGCACGGATGGCAGAGCGCCGGTATCAAATTTCGGACGGAATACTTTCGGAGGTGGATGCCAAATGAAAATACGGGTTACTTCTTTCTTGATTTTATTCGCCGTCATACTCTCCGCCGCAATGACCGCTGCCATCGGGCAGTCCGCCGGGATGCTGTCCGCCATGCGCAAACAACAGGCAGCCGCCATCGGCGGCAGCCAATATGCAACCTTTGTCCAAATGAATGCCGGACAGGTGGAAGCCCTGCAAAACGACAACCGGCTGTCCCACACAGGGGTGTCCGTCTCCCTCGGAACCGTCCCGCTGAACCGGACGCTTACCCTCGGCATCACCGAATACCACGGGGATTCCCTCGCCGCCCGCCCCTCCCTCATGAAAGTAAAGGAAGGAAGGCTTCCGCAGGCCCCGATGGAACTTGCACTGCCGGAAGACGTCCTGCAGTTTTTGGGATTTTCGGGAAAAACAGGGGATACCATTACCCTTTCCCTCTCGAAAGCGCTCCGGCACGGAATCGAAACCACTTCCCATCCTTATACCGCCGACTTTACTTTGACAGGCATAACCGAAAGCAATTATATGGGATATGCCGCCGGAATTGTCCAAGGCATCGCCGGAGAAGGAACGGCAGAAGCGCTTTTGCCGGAACGTTACCTTTACTACCAGGTCGATATCCGTACCGCAGACCATGTGCCCTTCCAGCCAACCATGGATGATCTGATTTCCGTTTTGCATATCCACGAATTGGATACGGTATACAATACCGTTTATTTGGATGCCATGGGCATTCCCTACGATACGGATGCCGCCGACACGGAACTTTCCGGCCAGGGCTTTTCCCTCCTGTCCGCTGCCGGAATCATGGTCGGCACACTGCTCCTTTCGGCGGCGGGATTTGTCATTTTCAATATACTGAAAATAACCGTTTCCAAACGGAAAAGACAATACGGCATTCTCCGTGCCGTCGGAGCCGCGAAAGGACAGCTATATTTTCTCGTAACCGCCCAAATACTGTTTTTATGCGCCATCGGCATACCTATCGGACTTTTTATGGGAATCCTGTCCGCGAAAAGTATCCTGTCCGCTGCCACAAGCCTCCTGTCGCCGGAAATCTTTTTGGTACAGGACCGCACCGGATTAAACCGGTTGATCGCGGAAAACGACTCCGGCAAATGGGGATATCTTTTGGCAGGCGCTTCCGTCACCCTGCTGTCCGCTTTGGCGGCAGCGCTTCCCGCCGCCCTTTTTGCGGCTAAAGTTCCCCCCGTAACCGCCATTTCCGATATCGGAGGGAACAAAAAACCGACCGGAAACAAAAGGCGGATAAAACGCAGCGCCAAACACATCCGGAACTTTGAACGGTATTACGCAAAGCTGAACTTAAGAAGGAACCGGGGACGTACCGCCGTTACCGTCCTTTCCCTTGTTATGGGGATTACGGTTTATACCATCCTGCAGGGCAGCGTCTCCCTTTTGGACGCCGCCGGGAAAGCCGGAAATCATTTGGGCGATTATTCCGTCATCAACGAAACCGCCGGATTTTCCGCCGACGACTTAAAAGCCATGGAGGAAGACAGCCGGGTGGCTGCCGTGGCCGCCATGCAGTTTTCCCTCTACGCTCCCAACGGACAGAACCGGCCCGAAGGGATTTCCTTAGGCTTTGCCCTCCATGCCGGGGAAAGTTTTCAGGTGGCCGGGCTAAATGCGGCCTATTGGGACTCTTATTTCGGTGGGAAAATAACAGACAGTGACTTGCAACGGTTAAAATCCGGCGACGGATGCATCGTCCGCAATCCCGTCCCGATTGTCTTTGACGGAGCGGAAATTGCCCGCACCGAAATCCAAACCGGAAGCACCATTACCGTAGCGGGAAAAGAACTGCAGGTATTGGACACCATGGACGGTTATGACGGCTACTTAAGCGTGGGCAACGGCGGATTTACCAACGGCGTCCAGGTTATCGTGGACCATACGGTCTACCCGGAGCTGACGGGCGAGGACAGCTACCGGGAACTGCTGCCCACACTGAAACCGGACACCGGCCGCAGTTCTTTCGACCAAACCGTAAAAGCGCTGGCACGGCGGGTTCCCGGCACTACATGGATTTCCTACGAAGAAACCGACAGGCAGTTTGCGGAGAGCTTCGCCCAAACACGCCTGCTGGCATGGGGCGTGGTTCTTTTCCTCTCCTTTATCGGCATCCTGAATATCATCAATACCGTTTATGCCAACCTGCACACAAGAACGGCGGAAATCGGTATCCAGCGCGCCATCGGCATGAGTGCCGGGAGCCTGTCCTGTACCTGCCTTTGGGAAGGCGCCTACTACGGTATTTACGCCTCCCTGCCCGGCAGTATTCTCGGCTGCGCCGGCACGTTCTTCCTTCATGCCGCACTGAAAGGGAATTGGGAGATTACGGCTGCGCCGTTTTTGGCATCCGCGGAAGCTGCCGCGGCGGCTGTCGCCGCCTGCCTGCTCGCCGCAGCGGTACCGGTGAGAGCCGTTTCCAAACGGGAAATCGTCCGGCTGATGGAAACTGCGGAATAAACGTTAACTGTCCAAGACTTTTTTGATGGATTCCAAATCCCGGATAAGGGTTCCGGAGTATTGGCCTGCCTCACGGCAGACCTTCTCCGCCCTATCATAATCCCCCTCAAACAGGGCGTCAATTACCTGTTTTCCGTAGGAATGAAACTTCTTGTGTTTCTCGCCCAACTCCTTCCAAAGTTTCAAGACCTCCGGCCTGGTCGGATTTACCGCATAGTAAAAGTGACCGAATCCGCATTTCCTGTCGTCGATCTGCAGCGGCAGAATTGTCCGTTCCCTGACAATGCGCTCCAAATTTCCCAGCCAATTTTTGTGCGCGGTAATTGCCTTTCCGATATAAACGGCAAAGTTCCGGTCCTCCAGCCTGTAAAAAGCATCCTCCGTCATGGCGCCCATCACTTTGACGGATTGATCCAGCGTGGATTCAATCGTCCCCAACGGTTTGGCAATACCGTCAATATTCTTACTGTGTTCCCGTAAATGCCCGGTATCCGCATGCAGCACGCCGCACTGCTCGTTAATGTCCGAAGAACGCGACTCCAATTCAATGATGGAACTGCTGATTTCCTCACTGAGACTTGCCAAAGAGGAAATATTGTTGGTAATTTTCTCCAAACGCTGCCGGTTATCTTCATTTAATTCCCATACATGGCTGATTTTGCCCGTAACGGTCTCCAGCGACGTAATGGTATTGTCCACACTTTCCACGCTTTTGGCAGATGCGGTCTGTATATCCGCCACAAAGCATCCCATGCTCGCGGTCAGCTTCTGCGTTTCATCCGCCAACTGACGGATTTCCTCGGCAACAACCGCAAAACCTTTTCCCGCATCCCCGGCCCTTGCCGCCTCGATGGACGCATTCAGCGCAAGGAGATTGGTCTGTGATGAAATGGAATTGATTCCGGCAATCACTTGATTCATTTGGCCGATAATCCCCGAAAGCCGGTTCATGTCCTGCTGCATTTCCCTTGATACGCCGATGGTGTCATCAGACAGTTCCCTAGTGGCAGTCAGTTCCTTCTGCCCTTCGTTTATCCGCTGATAAACGGTACCCGACTCCTCTGAAATTTCAATAATGGTATTGGTCAGCTCCTCGTGCTGGGCGGATACCGCCTTGGAGATGGAATCCGCTTCGTCCGAAGCCGCATGGATTAATCCGGTGGCATCCGAAACGCTGTCCGACACCTTCTTAAGAATTTCGGAATAATGGTTCAGGGAAAGATCCAGCGAACTAATCTGCATCAGGGAATCCAAAATATTTGCCATCACTTCCTCAAACTGTGTGCGTCCCTTAAGCAGACGGCGGTACATCTGCTCCAGCTCGGCGGATTTTTTTCCGTAATCCTCCTCCGCAAGCTCTGACATGGACAATAACAGGTTTTTCTTTTTTGGTTTCATGAAAACCATAACGGTCTCCTTTCCGGTGGTTTCTTCCCATTATACAGGACATCCCGCAAAAAATCACCTGTTATTTTCCCGAAACCCATTCAAAAGGTATCATAAGTTTTTTTGAAATGTCCGGGCGTTGTAACATTTTACCCTGATTTTCAGTGAAATTTTTTAGCCTCTGTAACATTTCGCAGACATTTGCGTTTTACAATGACCTTATCAAAAATAAGGAGGTGACAGAGATGACATGGCCTTTTGAAAATGATACCGGCACCATTGTAAAACGCATATCAAATCGAAGTATATCAGCAAACCGGAAAAGAAATATCTTTCTTATTTTGACGATTGCACTTGCGGGTGTTGGTATTATACGGACGCAAAATATAGTGTAAATGGTAATTTGGGAAAATGGATTCAGGGCTTCCGCCGGGATGAACAGCAGAATTTGGAGAAAAAACGTCTGGAGGGATATGCTAAGGCAAAAGATGAAGAAGCATTTATGAT
>CANTGP010000152.1 GCA_947653315.1 uncultured Lachnospiraceae bacterium | reverse complement strand
GCCGGAAAAAGTGCACGGAAAACCGGGACAGGCAATCCCGCTGCCGCCGCCCCGCAAAATAATCACTTCCGTGCTGTGCATACAGTGCTGTAAGTGACGACAGTAAGTCAAGGCTGCCGCCAAATATCCGCACAAGTGCGGTTACTTGGCTCGTTGCTCGCGGGAATAAAAAATAGGTTTCAGGTGGAGTGGGGTGGGTTGTAATTTGGGGGGAAACGTGGTAGAATCTTGGATAATTGATATGTAATGTATTTGGGGTGTGGAATTTGGTTGGAAGGAGGGCTTTTTTATGCCTGATTTTAAGATTATTACAAATACAACCGCAGACTTGCCCGGGGATTATATCCGGGAAAACGGGTTGGGGCTGATGGTTTTTAATTATACGGTGAAGGGGGAGACTTACAGCAGGGGGCATGAGCTGGACTGGAAGGAGTTTTACGGTTTGATGCGGGACGGGAATATGCCGACTACTTCGCAGGTGAACCCGGAGGAGTGCCGGATGTATTTTGAGGAATATTTAAGAGAGAGTAAGCAATTGCTGTATCTTTGTTTTTCTTCGGGATTAAGCGGGACTTACGGTAATGCCTGTCTTGCCGCGGATATGGTGATGGAGGATCACCCGGACTGTAAGGTGACGGTGATCGACACTAAGTGCGCGTCCATGGGAGAGGGGCTTTTGGTTCATTATGCGCTGTTGCAGCAGAAGGCGGGGAAGTCCATGGAGGAAACCGCCGAATGGGTGAAGGAGCAAATTCCCCATTTGGTACATATTTTCACCGTGGATGATTTAAACCATCTTTACCGCGGCGGCAGGGTGAGCCGGACGGCAGCGGTTATCGGAACGGTGGTGGGGATTAAACCGATTCTCCATGTGGACGGGGAAGGGCATTTGGTTCCGATTCAAAAGGTGCGGGGGAGGAAGAAGTCCCTCCATGCCCTTGTGGATTATATGGAAGAAAAAATGGGAAGTTACAGAAAGGATAATGCCATTATTTTTATCAGCCATGGGGATGCCCTTGAGGATGCGGAAGCGGTACGGGATGAAATCAGGGAGCGTTTCGGTATCGAAAGTTTCCTGATGAACCATATCGGTCCTACCATCGGCGCACATTCCGGTCCGGGAACGGTCGCTTTGTTCTTTTTGGGGGAATCGCGTTAAGGTATTTTTCTTTTTGGGGCATGTTTAAAGTATGCATTTATGTACGGGCAGGAGAAGGTATTTTTCCCTGCCCTTTTTTTATGCACAGCCCCGCATATGGAAGTTTGCTGTTTCACAGCATGCGGGGCGCGCGGCGAGTAGGGGAGAAAAACCTTCCCCTACTCGATTGCACAGCCCCGTGCAGAGAAGTATGCCGCCAAGGCGGCACACGGGGCGCGCGGCGAGTAGGGAAGATGTCTTCCCTACTCGATTCTTACCGATTGTCTAATCTTTGCATCTGTCGAATTCGGGATTGAAGGCGTAGAAATTCTTGGAGTCTAATTGATCCTGCACAATGCGCAGCCCTTCACCGAAACGGGAAGATGGAAGTATCCTGCCGTTTTGCGCACCGGTATGAAATGGCGCATTATTCCCCTGATTTTAAGTTGCGGATATGCATATATACCGTATTTTTGGAGATTCCAAGGAGGGTGGCGACTTTGAGGACGGAGTCCTTAATGTTGAAAATTCCCCTGTGGTAAAGCGCAAGGATGATCTCCTTATTTTTGTTTTGGGAAGAAACGGATAAATCATTGAGTACCGCGCTTTTTATCTCGGCAAGTGCCGTTTCAATGAGATCATCGGTACTTTCCGCAAAGTTTTCCCTGATTTCCGGGGAGAACGGCGCTGCCACGGGGGAATCAAAGGAAAACTTTTTCAAAACGGAAGAAAATGGAAGGTCCGTATAGAAATTAATGCAGAGCAGACCGATAATCCGCTTGTTTTCCCCGAAAATCGGTATCGTGGAGGAACGTAAGGGGACACCGCATTTTGAACGGTTCATGTAGCAGATATTGGAATGGCTTTTATCCTGTTCCATTTTTGACAGCATGGAAAGCGCAAGATCCGTAATGGGGGCTCCGTTTGCCCTGCCGGAATAGTGTCCGTTTACATTTTTGATAACGGAATGCTGTAAATTCTCCAGGCTGTGAAGGATAATTTCATACCCGTCCCCAAGATATTCCCCTAAATTCGGCACCATTGCCGCATAAGATTCTAAAATTGCCCGGTCAGTGGCAGTCAGTATCAGATATGGTTTGTCATTTGTCATTCTATTCACTCCCCGTCAGAAATTATTGTCTTTATGAATAGTATCATTATATTGGTAAATTTTATATTGTGCAAGTTGGATAAATATTATTTTGTTTTTTCGTGGAAAATAGAAAACAAAATTTTATTTACTAAAATATATTTTAGTTATATTATGAAAATACAGTAAGTGAAAAAAAATAATGTGAAGGAGAGGAGAGGCTTTACGGTAAAATCTTACCAAAAAACGTGTTTTGTAAAGTGAAAAACACTGCAGCACTGCAACTGCCATTGGGCAAAACATACTCTTACATGGAAACAGGAGGAAAGTTTATGGAAAAGAACAAAAAGATACATCGAATCATACGGGAAAAAAACCAACCACATTTTTGCTTGCCGTACTGCCAATCGCTGCAATGATTCTGCTTTTGGGAATCGGCTATGCGGTTTTGGGGTTAAGCGCGGAAGTCCTGATGTTGGTTTCCGCAGCGGTGGCGGCGGTCATAGCCGTATATCTCGGATACACGTGGGATGAAATCATGGATTCCATTGTGGAAAAACTGTCGAAAACCATGCCTGCCATTTTTATATTAATCATCGTGGGCTTTCTCATCGGTACATGGATGATTGGCGGTACCATTCCCATGATGGTATATTACGGGTTAAAAATCATCAATCCGTCCTTTTTGGTGGTGACTGCATTTTTGGTGACGGCAATCGTATCCGTCTGTACCGGTACCTCATGGGGGTCTGCGGGAACAATCGGCGTTGCCTTAATGGGTATTGCTTCCGGTCTTGGTGCGCCGCTTCCGGTTGTGGCAGGCGCCGTTGTGTCGGGTGCATATTTTGGGGATAAAATGTCGCCGCTTTCCGATACCACGAATTTGGCGCCGATTGCGGCGGGATCCAAATTGTATGACCATATTGGACATATGTTTTGGACGACGGGTCCGGGATTCGTGATTTGCTGCATCGTATATACCGCAGTGGGAATGAACCTGGACGGGTTATCCGGATCCACTCCGGAAAAAGTAACGGCAATTTTGGATACCCTGCAGCAGATTTTCTCGTTTAACCCATTGGTACTCCTTCCGATTATCATTGTGTTATACGGTTCCGTCCGCAAGAAACCAACGATTCCCGTCATGCTGGTTTCCAGTACGGTGGCAATGTTTAACGGTGTGGTTTTCCAGGGATTCCGGTTAACGGATTGTTTTAATGTCGGCGGGTTCCGGCTGGACATGATCCGTACTGAAGGTTTTGATGCGGCAAACCTGATTCCCGATATTCCGACGCTGCTTCAGCGCGGCGGAATGTTATCCATGTTAAGCACGGTGCTGATTGCATTTTGTGCATACGGATTTGCGGGGACACTGGCAGTTACGGGTTCCCTTGACATTGTACTGGACCGGATCATGAAATCGGTAAAAAGCACGTTCGGGCTGGTTTTTTCCACGGTGGTTTCCTGCATTACCGCAGTATTTGTGACGTCAAACGGTCAGTTGTCCATCCTGATACCGGGAGAAATGTTCCACAGCACCTACATAAAACGCGGGCTGGAGCCGCGGAACCTTTCCCGGACACTGGAGGATGCTGCCACGGTCATTGAACCGATTACGCCATGGACCGCCGCCGGGGTATATATGGCGACCACACTGGGAGTACCGACGCTTTCGTATCTGCCTTGGGCGTGTTTGAACTATACGGGGATTATTTTTGCCCTGATTTGGGCGGCTACCGGAATCGGTATCATGAAAATAGAAAAAGGGAGTGAAAATTACGGGGAATATGTCGCCCTGAACCGGGAGGAAGGCATTGACGTGGAAGCGGACGGGCAGACTGCCGGGTAAGGAAGGCATGTTTCCAAAATAGGAAAAGGATGGCGGAGCAAAAGAAAGGAGAAGCAGAAGATGGCCTATGATTTTGATACGATTGTGGACAGGAGAAACACGAACTGCGGAAGATGGGATACCATGGATAAAAAATACGGAAACCGCCGACTCATCCACCTTGGCGTTGCGGATATGGATTTCCGCGCGCCGCAGCCAATCATAGACGGCTTTCGGGAATGTCTGGACCATGGCATCTTTGGCTACACGGATGTAAGCGAAGCGTTTTACGGAAGTTTTATATCCTGGATGGAAAGGAAACATGCCGTCAATATAAACAAGAAAGAAATCCTGTTCTGTCCGAGGATTAACATTTCCGCCCGCCTGTGTGTGGAAACCTTTACCAAGCCGGGGGAGGGTATCATTATTCAAACCCCTGCATACGCACCGTTATACGATGCCATTGTGAAAAACGGCAGGAAGGTAATCGAAAGCAGGCTGGCAGCGGAAAACGGAAAATACCGGATGGATTTGGAACAATTGGAAAAAGCGGTTACCCCGGATACCAAAATGTTCCTTTTGTGCAGTCCGCATAATCCGGTGGGACGTGTATGGACAAAAAGGGAACTGGAGCAGGTTGGCGAATTCTGCTTAAAGCACCGTTTAGTTTTGTACGCGGACGAAATCCATGGGGATATTACCGCGCAGGGGGCGGATTTTGTTTCCACGCTTTCCCTTAGGGAAGAAATCCGGCAGCTTTTGGTTATGGCGTTTTCCCCTACCAAAACCTTTAACATTCCGGGAGTCATTTTATCTTATCTGGTCATTCCGGATGACGGGATGCGGAAAAGAATGGAAAATACCATCGACCGTACCGGAATGCATAACCCGACGGTTTTTGCCGTGAAAGCGGCGGAGAAGGCCTATACGGAATGCGACGGCTGGTACAGGGAGATGCTTGCCTATATTAACGGAAACGATGCTTATACGCGCAGCTTTTTCGCTGCATATATGCCGAAATTCCATATATACCCGCGGGAGGGAACTTATCTGCTGTGGATGGATTGTTCCGGATTAGGATGTACGGAAGAAGAATTGGAAACATGGTTTTTGGAAAAGGCGCAGGTCAGTGTATATATGGGAAGCGTATTCGGGGAGGCAGGGCGCGGATACATCCGTGTGAACATTGCCAGTCCGCGGAAACTGCTGGAACAGGCATACCGGCGGATGGCGGACGCATATGGGGAACTTGTGAGCGGAATGTGACAGATGCCGGCGGGCAGGGAAAATTTTCTCCCTGCCCGGTGTCCGTATGCCAATGCAACCGTTTTGTTTATATACGCCATATGATTTCCATTCTGCCGTCCGCAATCCTTATGACCCGGATCAGGATATCGGCCACCGCCTGTTTTTCTTCCAACGGAAGGGCTTCCCATAATTTGGCATGGTTGGTGACCTGCTTTTTTTTATCCGCCGCATCCGGGGGCGTTTCCATACGGATTTCTTCCAACAGGGCATTCCGTTCCGCATCCAGTTTTGAAATCTTTTCGTCTATGTATTTCATCAGGACGTCTCCGGCGCCGGATATTTTGGAAAGAAGTTCTTTGATTTCTTCCTCTGTTTGTGTCAGGCGGATTTTTTTCCGGAGGGTTTCCCTGTTTTCCCCCATGCCGGGTCCGCCGGGGCAGAACGTATCCTGCAGGACCGGAAATTCCGACAGTTTATCCCTGACGGCGCCAAGCATATAGGATTCCAGGACATCCGCATAAACCGTACAGCCGGCGCCTCTACAGTTTCCGTTGCATCCTGACCGGCTGCAGACAAAGTAGCGCCCCCATTTTGTTTTTGCCTTGCGGACGGTAAGCGCATATCCGCAGTTGCCGCATTTTACTTTGCCTGAAAGCCATGAATTTTTCGGTTTACAGGTTTTGGCGGACTGTCTGTTGTTAAGGCTCCTTTGGCGGCAGGCAAGCCATGTCCCGGACGGGATAAACCCTTTATGCGGCGCCAGGACGATTTCCCTGCCGGACAGGTCGCTCTGTTTCCTTACGCCGTTACCGCTCCCTTTGTAAAGGTAACAGGCATTGTACCCCGTAAAGTCGCTTGCGGGATTGTGGATTACGGCGCCCTGGCTTTGGAAAAAGCGGTAAACGTCAATATCGGCTTCCACATATACGGGATTGCGCAGCATTTCACTGATACGGGCGGTATTCCAGTCCGCGCCGCGCAGATGCCGGATGTGGTGTTCGTTTAAGTACCGGACAATATCCCCCAGCGAACGGTCCGTATCCGCATACATGGCATAAACCAGCTTTAGCTGCCCGCTTTCCTCAGGAATTTCCTCATACATGGAAGTGCGGACATTGTCAATGACCGTGTCTGTCAGGCGGTAACCGTAGGGAACCCGTCCGCCCATGTAAAAGCCGTGCCTGCACCTTGCATAATATGCGTCCGTTACCCGTTTCTGTATGGTTTCCCGCTCCAATTGGGCAAACACGATGCAGATATTTAACATGGCCCTGCCGATGGGCGTGGAAGTGTCAAATTTTTCCGTGGAGGAAACAAACTCTACCCCGTGTTTTTGGAAAATTTCCATCATGTTCGCGAAATCCAAAATGGAACGGCTGATCCGGTCCAGTTTATAGACGATAACGCGCCCGATCCTGCCTGTCCGGACATCCTGCATCATACGCTCAAAGCCGGGGCGGCGGGTGTCTTTGCCGGAAAAACCTTTATCCGTATATTCGATGCAGGCTTTCCCGTGTGTTTCGTACCTGCAGTATTCCAGTTGGCTTTCCACGGATATGCTGTCCTTTTTCTCTATGGATTGTCTTGCATACAATGCGTCATACATTTGCATCCTTCCTCCTGAAATCAGTCTACCGGCCGTTTGGAAACATTTACCGCCCCGGACGGGGAACATGCCGTCTGCCGGACGGTTTTACGGGGTTATCCGTATTTTTTGAATATCCGGTAGAGTTTTGCGGAGATTTCCTGCCTGACTTCCGGTTTTGGTTTTTCCGGGGAACTGCTGCAGACATTCGTTACGGTCAGTTTCATGTGGTCCCGGCATATTTGGG
>CANTGP010000151.1 GCA_947653315.1 uncultured Lachnospiraceae bacterium | reverse complement strand
AGGACGCCCGCAGCCTGTGAGAACCGATGCCATTCTGCTTAGAAACTCCCAGCCGAAGGCCAATACCCCATCCGGGGCATTGGCCTCTCGCGGCAGTCGTCAAATAGACGTGCAAGCACGTCTACTTGACTCGTTGCTCGCGGAAAAAGTGCACGGAAAACCGGGACAGGCAATCCCGCTGCCGCCGCCCCGCCAAAAAATCCCTCCCGGGCGTCCGCCCTCCAACACAACATTCAGGCTGAACCGTTATGACTCTCCCACCACATACTCCCGGTATTTCCCCACATCCGCCTTATGGCAGTCGGCGATAACGGCGATCCCCTGCTCCGTATATTCCCTGGCATGGACAGCGGCATGTTCCATCAGCCATGACACCGCCTGCCCTTTCTCATAAGGAAACAGGAATCTTGTCCGCATATAACCGGCGAACACTTTGTTTTGGATCATCTGCGCCAGTTCTTCCATGCCCTCCCCGCTTTTGGCGGACAGGTAAATTTTATCCGTCCCGATGACTTCGGGCAGTCTGACGCTTCCCATGCCCAAATCCCTGCCGCTTCGGGATTCGTTGTCTGTTTCCGCCGCTTCCTCGTTTTCACGGCATAAATCCGCTTTGTTGTACACAATAATCTTGGGGATATCCGCAGCGCCGATTTCCAACAGCGTTTCTTCCGTGACTTTCATCTGCTGTTTATGGTTTTCGTCGGAGCAGTCCACAACACAAAGCAGCAAATCCGCGTTTTTCACTTCCTCCAGCGTGGAACGGAATGCCTTGACCAGTCCGTGGGGCAGCTTATGGATGAATCCCACGGTATCGGAAAGAAGGATTTCCCTGCCGTTCCCGAAGCTGATGTTGCGTACCGTGGTGTCCAAAGTGGCAAACAGCATATCCTTTTCCAGTACTTTCTTTTCCTCCCCGCCCGGGCAGGTTCCGTATGTCTCCAGCATCCGGTTCATCAGCGTGGATTTTCCTGCGTTCGTATAGCCCACCAAAGAAACTTTCGGTATCCGTGATTCCTGCCGTTTTTTTCCCTGGGTTTCCCGCTCTTTTGCCACTTCCTCCAGTTCCCGCCCAAGCTCCGAAAGCCTGTGTTCGATTTTACGCCTGTCCAATTCCAGTTTCTTCTCCCCGGCGCCCCTGCTGCTCATGCTTCCGCTGGTTCCTCCCTGTCTGGTCAGGGCGTCATGCATTCCCACTAAACGGGACATCAGGTATTGCAGCCTTGCCGTTTCCACCTGTAGCTTCGCTTCCCTCGTCTTCGCCCGCAGGGAAAAAATATCCAAAATGAGCGCCGTGCGGTCCAAAACCGGTTTGCCCGTTTCTTTCTGAAGGTTACGCAGTTGGGACGGGGTCAGGGAATTATCGAATAAGATAATATCCGCCTCCAGCGCTTTGGCATACTCCGTGACCTCCTTTACTTTTCCCGCTCCGATGTAATAGGCTTTGTTTACCGCCGCCATCTTCTGCGTGACCACCCCGGCCACCGTCATATTGCAGGCTTTTGCCAGTTCCCCAAGTTCCTTCATGGAACGTGGAAAATCATCCTCCTGTCCGGTATCCACTCCTACCAAGAGCGCTTTTTCCCATTCTTCTTCCTTCCGTTCTTCTTTCTTCCTTCTTTCTTCCATACTAAATACTGCCTTTCCGAATCCATATCCGATTCATGCAATGTCATGCGGTTCCGTCGGGCAGGGAAAACTGCCCCCTGCCATGGCATCCCTTTATACAATCTCATTCAAAAATACGTGTTCCGGTCTGCGAAGCATCCTGCGTGCGTTTTCCCCATATTCCAAACCCTTTCCGCAGCCGAATATCCAGGATGTCAGTGCGGGAATGGAAAAATCCAAATCATATGCTTTATCCGCCGACGCCGCCCTAAGCCCAAAAGCGGTTTCCGCTTTTGTCCCCGCCGCATCTTTGTACACCCGCGCGCCGTCTTCCGTAAATATGCAGTCCCAGATTCCGTTATTCCCCTCCAACACCGGGTCCGAGATACGGATGCGCAGGGAAACGCTTCCGCTTTTTGCCCGCAGCAGGGACAGCATGGCTTTGGCATCCACGGTTCTTGCCATAATGATGGGTGTTTTCTGTCCCGTAGGAACTGCGGGCAGTCCCCAGGCGCCGTTTTTCCCTTCCCATACCGCCTCCTGGACTTCCCCCCGTTCTTCCTCGGTATACAAAAGATAACCTTTTATTCCTTTCTTTTCCCCTGCCAGGAAAATGCCGCCGTTCTGTGCCCGCAGTTCCTTTTCCATCGCGGCAAAGTAACGAATGTCCCTCCTGATAAACACGTCGTAATGACGCTCCATGTATGCCTGCGCAAATTCCGCCAAAAAAGGCAGGTCGTCTTCCCCCATTTTTTTCATGCCATCCATGGAACAGGCTTTTCCACCCTCCGGTCCGTTTGCATTTCCAAGGGTATATTCCGTCCTGCGGTAAATATAAGTAAACTGGTATGGGCGGTATATGGCGCAGTCTGCGGGCATGAGAAACGTAAAAGGCTGCGCTTTTCCGTACATGTCCCGCAAAGCCTCCTTTAACAGCCTGTCCATACAGCCCATGTGGCGGTACGGTGCCTTCGTCGCTACCCCAACAATATAATTAAGCTCCCTGCAGGCAAATTCATTCCCGCTGCGCAGCATCACCGGATAAGGGGACAGATACAGCATGGACACGGGCAGCTTTCCGTCCCGCAGCACATACCCATGGTTGCCCGCCGCCTTTTCCTCAAAATAATAGTCGGTAAACTCCCTGGAATCCCCGTAAAACACTTCTTCCCAAAGGGGACGCAGTTCTTTGCAGCCATCCCCTTCCAGTCTCTCAAGTTTCATTTGTTCCGGTTTTATTCCGTCCACCCGTCTTCCTCCTGTTTTTCCCGGTTCTTCGGGCAGCCGCCGCAGGAGCCGCACCGTTCCTGTGCCGTCACGTCCTCTGCATAGTAATTTACCGGACTGGTCAGCAGACAGACCGCCTGCGCGGCAATCCCTTCCCCTGTCCCGGTAAAGCCCAGTCCTTCCTCCGTGGTCGCCTTCACGCTCACCTGCGCCGTATCCACACCCAGCGCCTTCGCAATATTCTCCCTCATCCGCTCAATATGCGGGCGCATCTTCGGCGCCTGGGCAATGATTGTTGCATCGATATTTTCAATGAGGAAACACTGTTCCTCCAGCAGCTTCCCCACATGTTCCAGCAGTTTTACGGAAGAAATTCCTTTATACTCAGGCTCCGTATCGGGAAAATGCTTTCCGATATCCCCAAGCGCCGCAGCCCCCAGCAAGGCATCCATAACGGCATGAAGCAGCACATCCGCATCCGAATGCCCAAGCAGCCCCCTGTCGTAGGGAATTTCCACTCCCCCTATGATTAGTTTCCGGTTCTCCGCCAATCTATGCACATCATATCCTGTTCCTATTCTCATTGTGGTTCCTGTTCCTTTCTCAATTCTTTTCCCGTAACTTCATTCTTTTTCTGTTTCTTTATTCATTTGCCGTTTTATTTTCCCCTTTCCGAAGCTGCCATTCCGATTATAACATTATTTTCCCAAAATAGGAACGGGTTCATGCACTCCGCCCGCCGTGTTTCATATTTTATTAAAAACAGACTGATTTTGAGGAAAGGAAAACATATGCGACCTTCCAACCAATATATCGGCATCACCGGAATCATTGAGCGCATGACCCCCATACGGGAAGATTGCTGCAACCAGATTCTTTCCCTGCGCACCATGAACGGGACGGTAAATTTCATCCTCTCCACCGGAACTTACGTGGTAGACAATACACCGCTGCGCACCGGCATGCGCATCACCGCGTTTTATGATGACAGCCAGCCGGTCCCTCTCATCTACCCGCCCCGTTACCAGGCGGCTTTTATCGGACGGACGGAACCATCCGAAACCGTCACGGTGGCTTATTTTGACCGTAACCTGTTATCCGTGGAGAAACAGTTGAAACTGAATATCTCCTCCGGCACCCGTGTCACCACCGCCAACGGGCAACGCTTTCCCTGTGAGGTCGGAAACCATCTCCTGATTGTTTATTACGGCGCTTCCACCCGAAGCATCCCCGCCCAAACCACGCCGGACAGAATCATTGTTTTCTGTTAAACGGATACCATAACGGGAAAAAAATAAATTTCCCTCTTGCATTTTGTCCCCATTGTGATAAAATTAACTTGCATGGGGATATAGCTAAGCTGGGATAGCGATGCGTTCGCAACGCATAGGCCGCGGGTTCGAGTCCCGTTATCTCCATTTTCCATTCCCGCAGACAACAGAGGAAGCGGAATACCACACGGGCAGCGGATTATGAAAGCCAGACAGGCTTATCCTTGATTCGCTGCCCGCAGTAATCTGCGTGCCAAACCGTACCTTTCCACTGTTGCCTGCGGGAATCCATAACCGGAAAGGAGAACTGCCAATGACATCGAAAGAAAAAAAAGACCTGATCGTGCGGGAAGTCATCATACCCGAATTCCAAAACGCCGGTTACCAATTCTTCGGACAAACTTTTTACTGTTTCGGGGATGACTGCTGTATCGCGTTAAAACTCCAAAATTCACAATTTAATTCCGAAAATGCCGGCTATTCGTTCCGGTTCCATATCAAGGTATTCCCGAAGGACATTTCGCTGGATACCCTGGAAGACTGGAGCATTTGGAGCGATTCCATCCATGAGGATGTCCTCTTGCCCGACTGCGGTTATCTCCACCCGTACCGCGACGGAAAAGGATACCATATCGACGGTTATAAAAATTCCATCCCGCAGGATACGGTTCTTGCGGATATTGAAAAACGCATCGGCAGCGATATACGCGAATACATCCTGCCCCAGCTTTCCGGCATCCGCACACTTGCCGGATGGAAATCATGCAAAAAAGAGTGGCTGAACCGCTGGAACGCCCCGAAAGTCCTCCTCATGAATTATTTTAATACCGTGCAGTTATTTGCCACGGAGGAAGACAATCTTCCGCACTTAAGGGATGCGCAGCGCCGCCTTGGTCTGGAAGCGGAAACCGTCCGGGAGAACCGCAGTCTCTACCTGCAGGTTAAAGACGCATCCATATGGCCCGAAGACGACAAATGGGAATTCATTCTTCATTCCCTGTTGGAATAACTTCCCCGAAGATTCCGCCGTTTATGTAATAAGCCCTTAATGTTTCCGCCTGCTCCTTTGTGATTGCGGCTTCCAACATTGCCGTATTGATACTGCCCTGCAGTTCATCCAACAGGCAGTCCATATTATCCGCTTTACTCCGGATACCATTTACCAATTCCCGGATATCCTTTTGCAGATATCCGGGAATTTTAAATGCAATAGGCAGTTCTTTGATTCCGTTTTGTTTTTTTAATCCATCCTTGCCATTCCCCATAATTCCTCCCCCAATACCAATTATAGCAACCTGCCGCCTGACGTAACATGCCGTCCCTATCGGTTCCCCCCGCGCAGTCTGAACCGGTGGACGGATACCTTCAGTTCTTCCGCCTGGCTGTAAAGCTCCTGGGCTGACGCTGCGGATTCTTCCGCGGTAGCGGCGTTGGTCTGCACCACGTCGGCAATCTGCTCCATGCCAAGCGTTAACTGCTTCAACGACTGCGCCTGCTGCATGGCGGATTCCGCAATCCGGTCCACCAAAGCCGTTGCTTCCTTCGCGCCGGAAACACCTGCCAAAAGCGCCTGCGTGGTATCTGCCGACAGGGAATTCCCCTGCTCTACCAGCTTCATGGAATTCTGTATCAACTCCGTAATGTTCTGTGCGGACACGGAACTCTTATTTGCAAGGCTCTGCACTTCATCCGCCACAACCGCAAAACCTTTCCCGGCCTCACCCGCACGGGCCGCTTCCACTGCCGCATTCAGCGCCAGAATATTCGTTTGGAAAGAAATATCCTCAATGGTCTTAATGATTCCGCCAATCTGATAGGAAGACTTGGAAATATCCTCCATGGCGGCTTTCAATTCCTCCATCTTCCGGCTGCATACTTCCAACTGCACGGCCGCATCACCGGAAGATTTGCGCGCGCTGTCCGCATCTTCGGAAGTACGGTCCACCTGACCCGATATTTCCTGGATGCTGGCGGACAACTCCTGTACCGCAGACGCCTGCTTCGCCGCACCGTCGGAAAGCGTCTGCGCTCCGGATGCCATCCGCTTTGATTCCCCGGATACCTGCTCCGCCGTCCTGCTGATGGTATAAAGCGCGTCATTCAGGGAATCCAGGATTTGGCCCATGGCATTCCGGATGGGAACAAATTCCCCGCGGTAGCCTTCCCCCACCGCTACATCCATTTCCCCTTCCGCCATCTGCGATAATACGGAATCGATATCCCGGATATAGTTTTTCAACTCACGCTTGGTTTCATGAATGGATTCCACCAGCCGTCCGATTTCGGAAGTATCGGGATGCAGGGCAAAATCCGCCGAAAGATTCCCCTGTGCAATTTCCCCCATTTGGTTTTTCACGGCAATCACGGGACGGATGATGCGCAGCCGGATCACAAACATACTGATTAACTGCAGGATTCCCGCTACCGCCAGCGCCATGCACATCACCAGTTTAATAAAATCGGCTTTCTGTGCCAAACCGGTTACCTGTGCCTGCGTCCTCGCATCCAAATCCGCAAGGAACTGTTCTTTCAGGGCATTAATCTCCGCAATGGATGTGCTGTAATCCGTACCGTATACGTAATCCAGCGCTTCTTCCATGTTTCCTTCCTGTACATGCTTCATGGCTTCATCTTCCAACGGCACCAGTTCGTTGGAAAGGGCAGACATGGCATCGATCATCGCCTGTTCCTCCGGCGTAATACCGATATCCTGCATGGCGGCAACGCCAATGTCACGGTTCTTTAAGTTATTGACTTCATTCCAATAATTGTCATAATGCTCCGTAAATCCGGTAGCCGCGTATGCCCGCACTTCATTGGTCAGGTACGCGGAACCGTTCATAAACCGGTTGGCATTATAAGTAAGCAGAAAACGTTCTTCGTTTGCATCGTTGAGTTCGCTGCTTACGTAACCGTAGGAAAATAGGGATAACACCGAAAAAACCAGTGCGAGAATGGAAACCCCGTTTAAAATCAGTGTCATCAGTGATTGGTTCATTGCTTTTTTCATTTTATCTGCTCCTCTTGCCTTATGTAGCTGATCCTGT
>CANTGP010000150.1 GCA_947653315.1 uncultured Lachnospiraceae bacterium | reverse complement strand
TCCGCATATCCTTCCGCATTTTTTTCGGAATATTCCTTTAATGCGAAATACAGGCACGTTTTCCCTTTCACGGCTGCCCTGACCTTTGCAATCTCCTCATCCGAAAAGCCGCCGAAACAGGATTTCATCACCCCGAACAGGGGAATGTCCTGTCTCGGATTGTCCAGGATACGCAAAAGCTGCAGCAGGGTTTGTATTTCCTTCGCCGCAAAATATCCGGTCTTGGAAGATACATGGGCCGGAATCCCTTCTTCCTTCAATACGCCCTTAAAGTCCTCGTCCCATCCCGCCGTCGTCCGCAGCAGGATAACAATATCCCGGTAAGTCACCGGGCGCAGCGTACCGCTTTCCCTGTCCGTCACCTTGAAATGCGCCACCAGCTCCCGTATGCGCTTCGCTACCGCAAGCGCCTCCTTCTGCCGGACGGACAACGCCTCCGTTCCCCCGTCCTCCCCTTGCGCGTCTTCCCCCGGCTCCTCCTTACGGATGAGCAGAAGTTCCGTGCCGTTTTGTTCCCCCTCCGTCTCCCACGCCGGATATTCCGCGCCGCAGTATAATGCCGCGTCGCTGTCATACTCCACGCCGCCCAGCTTCTTCCCCATCATCTGCGCAAACAGAAAGTTCACGCCGGAAAGCACTTCTTTCCGGCTCCGGAAATTTTTATGCAGGTCGATGCGTTCTTTTTTCCCCGCTCCTTGCAGCTCTGCGCCGTCCTGCGTTCCCGCGTTTTCCGCATCCGTTTCCGGACAGGCTGCCGGTATATCATCTTCCTGTCCGGCGCTGCCGTATTCCCCGTATTTTTCCATGAAAATTTCGGGTCTTGCCAAACGGAATTTATAAATGCTCTGCTTTACGTCCCCCACCATAAAACGGTTAAAACGCCCTGCCGATTCGCCGGAAATGCTTTCCAGCAGCATCTCCTGCACCGGATTGCTGTCCTGGTATTCGTCAATCAGGATTTCTTCAAAATAATCGCGGTAATCCAGCGCCGTCCGGGTAGGTTCGTACCGCTTTCCGCCCGAATCAGCCTTCCGCACCAGGATGGAAAGCGCCATGTGTTCCATATCCGAAAAGTCGATAATGTTCTCCTCCCGCTTCCTCCGGTCCAGGGCTTCTTTAAACGCCAGCGTCAAATCCACCAGCGTACCGACGGCTTCCCTGCTCCCCTGCATATAGGCAAGGGCGGTTTCCGGCGGCACCGGAAAATATTTGGCGCATATTTTTTTCACCGTGTCCTTGATGTCTTTGCGGATCTCCTGAACCATTTCCCTCTTGGATACGGCTACCGAATCGTCCTTTTTGGAAGGCAGCCTGCCGAAAACCATCCCCCCGAACAGGGCGTACCCCTCCCCGTAACGGGTGATTCCTGCCAGCTTTTCCAACTGTCCCGCTTCCTTTTCCAGCACTGCCCCGTACATATAGGGTCCGTCCGGCTGCTCGCACAGCGCGATACATTCCCATAGTTTCCGCAGGCAGTCCTGCATCATCAGCCGTACCTGTTCCATGCCGAACTTTACGAATTCCGTCTGTTCCAATTCCTCCACGTTCTCTGCGTCATAGTCCTTTTTCCGCTCCCGCAGCCAGTCTTCCGGCCATGGGTTGCTCTCCGCAAACCGGTATAGTTTCAGGATATGCCCCTCGATTGCACGGTCCTGGTTTCCCGTGCTGAAATACTCCACACAGCGCAGGAAACGTTCTTCCTTTCCGGCAAACCGCTCCTCCAGCAATTCCTGCATCACATCCTGCTTCAACAGGCGCAGCTCGCCCTCGTCCGCCACGCGGAAACCGGGATCCAAACCGATATCGTTAAAGTTGTTGCGTATGACGAACATGCAAAAGCTGTCAATGGTGGTAATCTGTGCGTTGTGGATTAACGTAACCTGTTTTTGGAGATGCTCGTTGTCCGGTTCCGCTTCCAGCCTTGCCGCCACCGCCGCCCCGATGCGCTCCCGCATCTCCGCAGCCGCCGCATTGGTAAATGTCACCACCAGGAGCCTGTCGATATCCACCGGTCTTTCCCCGCTGCTGACCATCTTTACGATACGCTCCGTCAGCACTGCCGTCTTCCCCGAGCCCGCAGCCGCCGAAACAAGGATATTTTTGCCGCGTAAATCAATGACCCTCTGCTGTTCCGGTGTGTATGCCATTCCCATATCTTCTTTCCTCCCCGTCCTTCATCCGCGCCAAAGCCTCCTCCCCCGACAATTCCGGCAGCTTCCGGTAGCCGTATCCGTCTATCCTGCCGTCAAACCCGCAGACCGGACGGAAGGAACAGTAATCGCAGGAAGTATCGGCTCCTTTCCTGCATGGCTCCACCGCTATCCTGCCGTCCAAAATCTCCCTTCCAATCTCCTTAATCTTCCGGTTGACGAAAGCGGACACCTCCTGCAAATCCCCGGCATCCAAAATGCCGGACCTGGCGCCGTATCCGCCGTCCTTTTTCCGCTCCACCGGTATCACGTCGGACTTGCCGGTAAACTCCCCGTCCAGCGATGTGACAATCCCGTCATCCGCATTGACCAATCCGGTCATACGCAGTTCCCGCAAAAGCTCCCCGTTGAGTTCCTCCGGCGTCAATTCCGTCTCCGTCTTTACCACCGGATCCGCCACCCGGTAATAAAGCATCGCCGCGGGAACCACCTCTTTCCCTCCGTTTTTCTTTTTCTCCAGTTCCAAGGCGGCATTCATGTAAACCACCAACTGTAACTGCAGCCCGTAATACACCGCCGCCAAATCAAATTTCTTACTGCCGGACTTATAATCAATGACCTTCACATAGACATGTTCCTCGTCCTCCATGGTATCAATCCGGTCAATCCGTCCCTGCAGCTTCATCTTCTCCTTCTTCCCAAGGGCGATGTTCACCGCCTCCAAATCATCCACCTCCGTAAAGGACACTTCAAAACGGCGGGGAACAAAACTTCCCTTTTTCAGTTGGTACTGCAGCGTCATCACCGCGCGCTTTAAGATGCGGTGCATCCGCTCAATGGCATACTCGTTCCTTGCCGTACTGTAAAGCACCGTTTCCCCGTATGCCGCCGCATAGGCATCCAGCGCGCTGCGCAGCAGACGATCCGCCGTTTCCCCGTCAAAATCAAACCAACTGTATCCGCCCTCCTGCAATTTTCCGGCAAAGATTTCCAATACCCCATGAAACACGTTTCCCATATCCACGGATTCAAAACCGTACTCCTCCCGTTCTTTCAGCGACAGCCCGTACTGCAAAAAGTGTGCGTAAGCACAGGATGCGTATGTTTCCAAACGGCTGACACTGCTCACCAGCATCCTGCCGTACAAAAGCCCCGCAATCTCCCTGCCAAGGGGATGTTCCCTGTAACGGGCAAAGGCGGCATCCACCAGCCGTTTCGTTTTCCCCCCGTATTCCCCGTCCTTCCGGTACGTATGGTAAACGGTAAAAAAACGGGTCTGCCCCTCCTGCGTCATGTCCCCTGCCGCATAATCCCGCAGCATGTCCGCCAAATAATCCATCCCCGAACGTTTCGTCTTAATCTGCCCCGCCATATCCCTCATTTGGGGACGCTGCGTCTGCAGCGCCGGAAACAGCTTCCGCACGGTATCCACCAGGTATGCGGGCCGGATGCTTTTCCCTTCGTTATCCACCTTGCTGTAAGATAAGTAAAGCTGACAGGAAGGTTTGGTCATGTTCAGGTACAGGTACAGCCTTTGGATATACATCTGCTGGCGGGGCGTGGGCGCAAGCTCATAGGGCGATTCCTGCAGAAATTCCCGGTCGATGTCCGAAAGTAATCCGCCGCTTCCCGAGTTTTTCGGAATATTCCCGTCGTTGATCCCCACGAAAAACAGTACCTTGATTTCTTTCAGGCGGGTCCTTTCGATATCCCCCACCACGACGCGGTCCACATTCTGCGGAATCGTCCCGACCTGAATCTCCCCGAACCCGGCATCCAGGATATCCGCAAACTCCTTCATATCCATCCTCTCCCCTGCCAGCAGACTGTCCGTCTGGTCCAGCAAATCCATCACCAAACGGTAAATCTGCCCGTACTCCCTGGCCCGTACCGCCGCCTTGCCCATGCCGCCCTGCGCCTGGAACCTCCGTTCGTAAACCGCCAGCTTCTCCTGTACCTTATTTTTTACCAGGAATGCATAAAGGGCGCGTATCTTCTCCCCCGCGGTTCCGGCTTCCTTTCCCCCTTTATTCCCCGTAAGCTCCAAAAGCGGCGCCAGTTCTTCCAAAAAGGCGGCGCGCACCGCATTTAACCGCTCCAACTCCTCCGCATCCATTTCCGGCGGTTTGGCGGTGAATATCCGCTCCCAGCGCGTCCGCCCTTTGATTCCGTATGCCAGCACGTAATTTTCCAAAACGTCCGTATCTTCCCTTGCAAAACCGGTCAGTCCGCTGCGCAGGTAATGGAACACCGAACGGTAGGAGAAGTTCTCCATGATTATTTTCAGCGCACTGCGGATATATTCGGTAAACGGGTTCAGCAGAATCCCCCTGGTTTGGTCCACATACACGGGAATCCCGAATTTTTCCGCCTCCGCTTCCACATGCCCCGCATAAGCCGCCAAATCGCCAGTGACAATGGCGAAATCCCGGTAACAATAATGCTCCTCCTGCACCAGTTCCCGCATACGGATGCACACCTGACGGATTTCCTCCTCCGGCGAAGATACTTCCACCAAATGGATGGCATTTTTGTTTTCCCCCTCATAAGCCTTTGCCGGATAGCGGAACAGATATCTTTCCAAATGCTGCATTTCCCCGTTTCCGGTAAAACGCGGCAGCACATCCTGCCGTCCGGCAAACACGTCTTTCCCCCTGGGTACCCCTGCCTCTTTTGCCAGCCGTTCCAAGTCCCGCACCGTCTTCTTGCTTAAATAAAATAATTTTTGCTCCCCGTCCGGTACGTAGGGATTTGTTTCCCCACTGTCCGTAACCGCCGTCACGATGACCTCCTTAGACAACTCCATCATGCTTTGGATCAGGCGGTTTTGGATGGGGGTAAATCCCGTAAACCCGTCAAAAGCAGCCACACTGTTGCGGATGAGTTTTGACTTGGGCAGCAGGCGGCAGAGCAGGTCCAGCGTTTCTTCGGTGGTTATGTACTTTTCGTTTATGAACTGCAAAAAATGCCGGTACAGCACGCCCAAATCCTTTAATTTGTGGTAAAGCGCCCCTCTCTTTTTCGCGTACTCCGTCAGTTCCTCCAGCTCCTTTACGCCGATTCCGTACTGCATGAATTCCGAAATGGCGGACTTAACTTCATGGATGTAACCGATTTTCCCAAGGTTACTGCCGATGACGGGCATTTCCTCCCCGATGCTTTCCGTCACCCTGCGCAGCACCAGGCTTTTCCCCGTATCGTCCAGTACCGTCCGCGTCCCGCCCCCCACTTCCTCCAAAATCCGGTGGGACAGCCTTCCGAAGCTCAAAACATCGATATTCATTATCCCCTTTTTCGGGTGTGCCTTCACCAAATCCATCTGTGTCTGCATCGTAAACTGGTCCGGTACAATCACCAGAAAATCCGTTCCCGGATCGGCAATGGCACGGTCCACGATTTCCCTGTGGAGCTGCGTGCTCTTGCCGGAACCGGAAGCGCCGAAATAAAATCTTAGTTCCATGAGTGTCCTTTCCCGTTTTTAATCCGTCACAAAAATTTCCCCATCTCCGCCACCGATTCAAATACCAAATCCGGCCGTACCTCCGAAGCCGCCAAATCTTCCGGCGTTGCCTCCCCGCTCAGTACCAGCGCGCTTTTCAGTCCGTTATTTACGCCCGCCGCGATATCCGTATACAGCCTGTCCCCCACCATAACGGTCTTTTCCCGCCGTACCCCGGTTCTTTCCAGCAGGTAATCCACGATATCCCCGTTGGGCTTTCCGATGATACGGTCCGGGTACCGTCCCGTGGAAGCATGGATAAAGGCATGGATGGAACCGGCATCCGGGATAAACCCCGTTTCGGTAGGACAATTATAATCGGGATGGGTGGCAAGATAGGGAAGTCCGGCACGGACAAAATCACACACCCTGCACATCTTCCGGTAATCCAGCGTCGTATCGAATGCCGTCACCACCACGTCCGGGGCATCCTCCGACAGAAGGATTCCTTCCTGCGCAAATTCTTCCCTCAGCAAATCGTTTCCCAACAGAAACACGCGCTTTCCCGCATAATGTTTTTTCAGGTAAAAAACGGCAGCCTGGCCGGAAGTAATGATTTTATCTTCCCCCGCGTCCAGTCCCATACGCTTTAATTTTTCCACGTACACGGCAGGGCTTTTGGAAGAATTATTCGTTAAAAAGACGTACTTTTTCCCCGCCGCTTCGATGCGGGAAAGAAATTCCACCGCACCCTCAATCCATTGTTCCCCGAGGTAAACCGTACCGTCCATGTCAAGGGCAAAACATTCGATGTCCTTTAACACGCCTTCCCGGTCCTCATTCACACAAACCCGGTTCTCCGTCCGGACATCCCCGCCCCGGCTTTTCCAAACCATGCGGTTATCCGCAAATTCCTGCTCCAGTTCCCCTTTCCCCTTCATCCATGACAGGTAAGAACGTATGGTGCTTCCCACCAGTACATACTGGTTTCCGTCCATAGTCAAACCATAATGGTCAAAAACCGCCTTCAGAATAGCTTCACTTCCCGCAGGTGATGCACAGATTTCCCGCAGCAGCGCCTCGATTTCCAATACTTTCTCCCGGTTGCGCCGTACCAAAGGGCGGATATCCCCCGCCGTCTCCCCGTGGGAAGGGATAAAGAGCCTGCCCTCCAGTTTTTCCAGCTTATCCAGACTTTCCAAAAATGCCTCCACGTCATAGATAAAAGACACATGGTATTTCCGCATAACGGCATCCACGGTCAGCCCGTCCGCCACAAACCAAATGCCGTCCTCCGTGCCGAACGCGGTCATGGCAAAGGAATGTCCGTCAATCCGCAACATTTTCATGCCTTCCGGCAGCACGTCTTCCGTCAGTTCCTCCGCTCCGCTCGGCTGGGCGCACAGAAATTTATTTTTTAATTCCCGATAGGGAAATCCCCCGTAGAGCATGACCGTCTCCAACTGCGTATGCTCCGTAAACACCCGGTCCAAACCCGCACAGTAAACTTTGCACCCGCTCTTTTGCTGCAGGAAACGGTTCCCTCCCACATGGTCCGCATGGGAATGGGTATTTAAAATCCGGTCCAATTTCCACCCGTTGG
>CANTGP010000149.1 GCA_947653315.1 uncultured Lachnospiraceae bacterium | reverse complement strand
ACAGCCCCGTGCAGAGGAAGATGCCGCTAAAGCGGCGCACGGGGCGCGCGGCGAGCAGGGAAAATACCTTCCCTACCCGATTGTACATTGCACAGTCCCATTCGGAAAGAAATCAGCGTCTCTGTACCAGCCGTACCACCAAAAGAACCACCAATACGGGAAGCAGCACCGGGAGAAGCGCCGTCACCACGGAAGTCACCATTCCCACAATGACAAACAATACCATAAAGACAAGTACCGCTACCAGCCACACCGGCATCCGGTACGCCTTTACCCTGCCATTTTCTTTCGGTTCCGCCGTCCCATCCTCGTACACTTCGTCATATTCCGGCGTACCGCCGCCCATCCCCTCCCGCTTTGCCGCTTCGATAATGGTCTTGGCAAGCAGGCGCGGGTCACCCAGCTCTGCGGTAATCTGCATCTCGTCCTTTCCCATGGCAAGCTGGGAATCAAAATAATCCTGGTAGTAACGCATATGGCCGTTTACCGTACTGCTCCCCAGCGAACCCGCCAGTGTTCTCTGCAAAACCTCCATAAATTCCGTTTTCGTCATACCCCGTCTCCTTATAGTCTGTCCATGCCCCGGTCCTCGCCCAGCCGCTTTAAATATTCCTCCGGGCTGCGCATCAGGTCAACCATGGTGCGGAAGGAACGCAACACCATCGTTTCCTTGTTGCACTCCGACGTATTTTTCCCCAAATCCTTAATCAGGTTATACTTGTTCATCTGCCATACGTATAAATCCGTCAGGGAATACCCCCGGAACTTAAACGCATCCAAAAACACATGATGCTCCAAATAATACACCATTTCCCCGTATAACCCCGGTTCGGTAAGCAGATCCGCCCACAGCTTTCCGAGCCATTCACCGTCCTGCCCCGCATATTCCCCCAGCGCAAGCAGGCATTCATACGCTTTCACTTTTCTCGCGTCATACAGGATTCCCTGCATATCTCTCCACTTCTTTCCCCGCTTTTTTGTACATCGTCTGTTTTCGTATGATACCTGTTCTTCCTTTTTACTCCATATGACCATCATAAGGGAGAATTTACCATCCGTCAAATTACATTTTTATAAATTCCGGGGTTCCATACTCATGAATGCCCGAAACATTCCTTCCTACATCAAAGGACCCACCAGCCGCAATACCCTCCCAATCATACGGTTGTACCAGGGAATCTGGTGGTAATACCTCAAATCCACTTCCGTACATTTTTCCAAAGTCTCCTGGAAATCCCTCTCCACATCCGCCACCGCTTCATTACGGTATAAGTATGCCGCACATTCAAAATGATGATACAGACTGCGGTAATCCATGTTAATCGTCCCCACCACCGCCTTTACATCATCGGATGTAAACACTTTGGCATGGATAAAACCGGGTTTGTACTCATACACCTTAACCCCCGCCTGGAGCAAATCGGGATAATAAGTACGGGACATGGCGAAAATCGGCTTTTTATCCGGTATATGGGGAATGATGATTTTCACGTCTACACCCCGCCCCGCGGCATACTGCAAAACATCCAGCATGGCATTGTCCACAATGAAATAAGGGGTCATGATATGCACATATTTCACGGCATGGTTAATGATATCCATGTAAACCGTTTCCGCCACGTTTTCCTTGATGGTCGGACTGTCCCCGTAAGGCAGGACGAAACCGGAACCGCCCTCCAAAGGTTGAAAGCAATTCCTGATATACTTACCGTAATCCCTCCGTCCCATTTCCCCCACGTTCCACATTTGGAGGAACATAACGGTGAAACTTTTCACCGCATCCCCTTCCACCCGTATGGCAGTGTCTTTCCAGTGTCCGAACCGGACTTTCCCATTGATATACTCGTCCGCCAGATTTACACCGCCGGTATACGCCACCTTCCCGTCAATCACCAGTATTTTCCTGTGGTCGCGGTTATTTTGGGCGGTACTGAGCAACGGCCGGATGGGGGAAAACACTTTCGTCTGAATCCCCAGCTCCCTTAACTTCTTCGGATAGGAATACGGAAGCAGTGTCAAAGTACAGGTTCCGTCATACATGAAACGGACTTCCACTCCCTCCCGCACCTTCCGCACCAGGATATCCAAAATACTGTCCCACATCTTCCCTCGCTCCACGATGAAATACTCCAAAAAAATAAACTCGTTCGCTTTTTCCAGCTCCACCAGTAAATCCGCATACTTGTCCTCCCCTAACGGAAAATAGGTAACGGACGAATTGTCATACACGGGAAAGCCCCCCACATCCTCCAAATAACGGCAAAGCCCCGCCATATGGGCATCCGTTTCTTCCAATTTCTTCCGCGTCGCCATGCCGGTGTGCATCAACTTTTCCGATTCCTCCCTGCCCCGCTTTACCTCCTTTTCCAGTCCCCAATGCCCCGCATTGCTCATGACAAACAGGTATAAAAGTCCGCCAAACACCGGCGCCACACAAATCGGGATAACCCATGTCAGCTTAAATTCCGGCGTTTCGTCACGGTTTATAATATAAACCAAAAGTACCCCGCTAAGCCCCAGCGTAAAAGCCAGCGTAACTTCCGAATAATCCCTAAGCCACCGGAAACCGGCAAACAGCCAGCCAATCTGCACAAGTAAAAGGGCGATTGTAACCATGGTCCGGCTGAATACGATTTTTAATAATATGTTCAGGTATTTTTTCACGTTAACCCTTACCTCTTTTCCGTCCAAACATTTCAAAACAGGGTATCCCAGCTTTGGGATACCCTGCCCTTTTGTCTTTTATTCTAATCCATCCGTTTATCCGAATTGACCCAACACGCTTCAAACCGACACCTACCGGTTTCGTTTACATAGCGCCGAACATCTTAAGAACCATGGAATCATCCTGCATTTTCTTACGCAGCATACCCATGCGGTAATCTTCCATCAGTTTATCCCGCTTCTGCTCGGAAACTGCCTTCGGAATATCCAAATCTTCGATACGGCTTCTGGAACTTACCATTTCAAGGGATGCGCCCGTGTTATAATTGTAAGCATGTTCCAAACGGTTCGTGGATGCCCCGTTATTGCTCCTCGCCGTGGTCACTTTATCCATCGCCGCTTCGATATCCTTAATGTCAAAATCGCCCATGACACTGTATCCTTCGATACCCAAAGCCTTAAGGGTCGTATTCTGCATCTGGATTTTCATGCCTTTGCCGTCAGGATTGGTTGCAATATGCATATCCGCCATGCTGCCGTCCATCAGTTTCATTTCGTTATACTGGGTTCCTACCGCAGTACTTTCGATATCCTGAAGCATCTGATCTATTTCATCCTGAATCATCCGCTTTTCGGAATCACCGTATAAACCATTGGATGCCTTAATACTCAATTCATGGATTCTATGCAGGGAATCCTGGATGGATTCCAACGCACCGTCCTTTATATTGGCAACGCCTATGCCGTCCTGAATGTTGGCAGCGCCTACGTTATAACCGTTTTCCTCTTTTTTCAGCTTATTGGAAATGGCTAACCCCGCCGCATCATCTGCTGCCGTCTGAATTCTTTTACCGCTGGCAATCTTGCCGTATATGGAATTAGGATTTGTATTATTTAATGCCGATATACTCATAATAACTCCTTTCCTGCACAAAACATCCGTGCAATCTCCTTACCTGCTCCTCTATATATTCAGTATAATACGGTTATTTCCCAAAAGCAAGGGGATTTTGGCAAAATTTTCTGTTTTGGGCCGAACCGCTACTGATTTTCTACAAAGGCATGCTGCCATATTAATAATTTTCCGCCTTCACCTGAAAATAGGATTGGGGGTGCGCACATACCGGACAGATTTCGGGCGCTTTTTTTCCGACACAGATGTGACCGCAATTCGCACACTGCCAAACCACATCGCCGTCCTTGGAAAACACCAAGTCTCCCTCGATATTTTCCAACAGCTTCCGGTATCTCTCCTCATGTTCTTTCTCGATGGCCGCAACACCCTCAAACAACCGGGCAATCTCATCAAACCCTTCCTCCCTCGCTTCCTTCGCAAAGGTTTCGTACATGTCGGTCCACTCATGGTTCTCCCCCTCTGCGGCTGCTTTCAGGTTTTCCACCGTGCTCCCGATACCATCGTTTAACAGCTTATACCACAGTTTGGCATGTTCCTTCTCATTATTCGCCGTCTCCTCAAAAATAGCGGCAATCTGCACATAACCGTCCTTTTTCGCTTTGGATGCAAAATACGTGTACTTGTTCCTCGCCTGGGATTCCCCTGCAAATGCCGCCTGTAAATTCGCCTCTGTTTTTGTTCCTTTTAAATCTGCCATGTCTTTATCTCCTTTTCATCATTATCATTATTTTTTATAACATTTATTAATCAGTCTCACCCTTCCCACGGCCTGATCCGGTACGTCACGCCGATACGTTCGCAGATTTCCCTGCACCGTACCTGTTCCTCCTCACTGATGGTCGTTTCCACCGTGGTAAGCACCACCTTCGGAACATATTCCCTCACTTCTTCCGCAAACTTAAGCAATGCGTCAAAAGACCTTTCCCCGAATTTGCTCCTCGTCAGCCGGAAATATTCCTCCTTATCCGGCGTATTTAAACTGATGGATACCACGTCCACACACCCTTGGAACAGGGGTGCCGTCGGCTTTCCGTGGATTAAATCCGACAGTCCGTTGGTATTGACCCGTATGGGCATCCGGTACCGTTCCTTCACAAACGCCGCTATTTCCAAAAGCTCCCCCAAACGCTCCGTCGGCTCGCCGAACCCGCAGAACACGACCTCCCGGTATTTCCGTGAAAGCTCCCCGCCTTCCTCAAATTTTATAAATTCCTGTTTCACTTCTTCCACCGTCGGTTCCCGTTTCAGCCATAGACTGCCCGAATGGTTCATCTCATCCATCGTTTGGCGCAGACAGAACGTGCACGAACACGGACAACGGTTTGTCAGGTTCACATACAGGTTATCATGCACTTCATATAATATCGTCATATCCTTTTCCATCGCGGTTTCCTTCTTCCTCTTTCCTTTCCGCCACACATCCCGTCAGTCCCGTTTCAGGGAATATAGGATTTCTTCAAAACAAACGCCGTCCGTCTGCGGGATTCCAAGCTCCATGGACTTTAAAATGCATTTCTTTACAAAATTGGAAGCCTTTTTCACCGAACGGTCAAAAGCAACGCCGTTCACCGCGTCCGCTGCAATCACGGAAGCAAACACGTCGCCGGTTCCCGAGCGCTCCGTCCCCGCCTTATGGGTACGCAGAAGCCGCGGCTCTTTCCCCTTCTCCATGACGTAATTGGCGATAAATTCCCCCTGGGGGATTCCGGTAATGACCACCTTCCCCGGTCCCTGTGCAAACAGCGCTTCCGCCATTTCACGCAGTTCCTTCTTTTTCCACCCCTTTTCCTTGTAAGGGGTACCGGTCAGGCGGCAGCATTCCGTAAGGTTCGGTGTAATAATATCCGCATACGCCACCAAACGCCGCATTTCCTCACACATTTCCTCCGTATACGTGGCATAGAGCTTCCCGTAATCCCCCATTACGGGATCAATGATTACCTTCGTCCTGCCGCTGCGGAATTGCTCCACAAAACGGATGACCGTCCCAATCTGCTCTTTGGAACCAAGGAAACCGGAAGTAATCCCTTCAAACTTCAGTCCCAATTTCTGCCACATCGAGATATAGTCATCCATATGCGCGGTATAATCGTCAAAAAAAAACTCCGGGAAACCCGTATGGTTGGAAAAAATGGAAGTCGGCACCGGACAGCACTGAATCCCCATATAGGAAATAACCGGCATGGACACTGCCAGCGAACAGCGCCCAAAACCGGATAAATCATTAATCACTGCTATTTTTTTCTGGTTATTATGGGACATGTCTTTTTCCCTCAGCCCTTTTCCCCGCCGTTATATTTCCCGTTCAATACTTCCACGGACCGTTTAATCTGCTGGGCGGATTCACTGATCTGCTTGTAAATTCCTGCGGACTGGGATGCCAAATCGCCCATCTGCTTCGCCACCACGGCAAATCCCGCACCTGCCACACCTGCCCTCGCGGACTCTATGGACGCGTTTAAGGACAGGATATTCTGCTTTGTGGCAATACCGTCCAGTTCCCTCGTCTTTTGGTAAATCACGTCCACCGTTTTCGTGGCATTTTCCAGCTCCGCATCAAACGTATCCAGCCTCCTGCTGTTGTGGTATTTCATGTATTCCAAATTCACCGAATGGTTGATAACCTCCTCCAAAAGGGCTGCCGCCGCGCGGATTGCCTTATCCGTGCGGATGGGTACCTTATGCAGCGCCCTGATATAATCCTCCGCATCAATACCTAGCTCCTGTGCAATCCCCCTGAATTTCTCCTCGTCCGGTTCCTTTGTCAAAACCTGTCCGCCGATTACGGCGCCCACTTTTTCCCCTTCCACGACAATATCCGCGGAAAAATCCACCAGCCCCGCATGACATAAATATGTACCGGTACTTTCATAATCGCACTGTTTGCATCGCCTCGTACCTTCTTCCGTTCCCCTCGTGTACTTCATGCAGAAATCCGTGAAATTGCTTCCCCTCGTTACATATTCCCCTTCCGTATCCACGATAATGACCGCCAAACCCGTGGCATCCGAAAACCGGTCCTGAATCCTCTGCAGTTTGTCCACATCCATAAAATCCTTAATCTTCATTGCACGCACCATCCATCCTATTTTTTGTCCCGCATCCATGCTTCCGTTACACATGCCGCAGGATATTCTAAGCCTTATATCCTATTTTCATACATATCGCTATGTTATGTCAAGGTGTATCCGGGTATTTGGTAAAATTTTTTTATTTTTATCCTGCTTTTCCGGTCCAATGCCTAAAACCACTTGCTGATACCGATAATTTCCTTCGCAAAATCCGTATATTTTTCCTTTTGCTCCGTATCCATGTATTTATATACCTCATATACGTATTTATGCGTACCGTCCATATGGTTAATCCCAAGCGCAAGTCCCTGCGCCATCTCCTCCTCCGCATCCGTCTGCCTGGAAAAAAGGACGGAATCGATATGCGGGTTTGCCTCTACCATTTTGTAAGCGTAAACAATCGCCGCTGCCTGAAGCTCCTCCCCCTGCAACGATGTATACCCAAGCTCGCTTAACGTTACGGAACGTACCCCGCCATCCGGCAAAAGAAATTCCTCCCCCTGCAGGTAATCCGTTACCACGTTAATATTCGCCATCGTCACCATAGGAGTATCCTCGGATTCTTTCACGTATGCGGATTCTTTC
>CANTGP010000148.1 GCA_947653315.1 uncultured Lachnospiraceae bacterium | reverse complement strand
TTATGGTATTTGGGGTCATATTTATGGTCAGGGATAAAAAATATCCGGGATTCACAGGCATTTCGGGCACTTTTCGCAGATTACTAAAATCCACGAAAACGGAAGGGTGTGAAAAATGTCCACGGACGGCACCATAACAAAGACCCTTTGGCAGTACAGTGACCCGTTACCGGAGGAAACCATGGAGTTACTTAGGGGAATTGCTTCGGATTACCGTAAGGTCAAAAATTATGTTTACGGAAAATATGCAGGGGTCAAAAACGTAAACCGGCTGACACCGGTATATGGCATTTTAAATGAGATGCGCCACTTGGGACTGCGGGAACAACTGAACCTGCCGGCGGTTTATTACGAGCTTGCCGTAACGGATGCGGTGACGGATATTAAACGCAGTTGGGGGATGGTAAAAAATAAAATAAGCGAAAAAATTTCCGCCAATGAAAACCTGGGGGAAGACGACAGGATTTACCTGCGGACCGTATTGAAGTTAAACCATGTATATGCGGCGGTCTTAAACGGCGAGGAATACGAAATGCCGAAAATGACGGAAGGATTGGAATTTGACGTGAAGCGGTTGAACAATCTTCTGCGCAGGCTTACCAGAAGGTATCTTACGACGCCGGAATCCGAAAAGACGGATTCCTTCCGGGTGTCGCCCAACGGTTACTCCTATAAAGACGGTGTTTTGTATATTGCGGGCAGGATTCCCAGAAGGAGAATCCCCATACCGTTAAGGGATGAAAGGACTTTTGACCGGCAGATACAAATACGGATAGGACGTAATGACGTGGCGCTTGCCGTGCCGGTGGAGACAAGAATCAGGAAACATGCGGATTATGTGGGTACGGTTTATGCCTGCATAGGCAGTGCGGACATGCTGACGCTGTCCAACGGAAACCGTTACGGGGAATCGCTGGAATCGTTAACGGGGCCGGAGACGGAGAGACTGTCCGGGAAAAACAGGGAGCGCCGCAGGGTGTACACGGCATATGTGCGGAGCGGGGAAAGCGGGAACCTGCAGAAAGCGGACAGGATTGAAACCAATAACCTTGGAAGACAGAAATACGACAGGCAGAAGGAAAAAGGACGGCGCAGGACGGAAACATTTATCAATTCCGAACTGAACCGGATGCTGGAAATCGAAAAGCCTGCAAAAATCGTCATAACAAAACCCGTGGTTAAAAACCGGGGAAAAAGTTATTCCAAGAGTGCAAACAGGAAGCAGGCACGGAATTTCCGAAGTTTTATCAGGGAGCGGTTGGTTTATAAATGCAGGCTGCATTCCATAGAACTGGCAGAGATAAACTCCCGGGGAACCGGACAGACCTGTTCCGTGTGCGGGGCGGAGGGAAAAAGGCTGGGGAAAGGGTTTTCCTGTGCATGCTGCGGTTTGGAAACCACGGCGGCCCTGAATACGGCCCGCAATATAGAAAAGAAATACAAAGGTTCTTATGGATTTTCCTGAGAATAAACGGTCGGAAGACGGTTTTACCGCAAAGCGGATCGCAGGGAAGTGCATTGACATAAAAAAGCAAAAAGTCGGCATTAGCTAAGCCATTCCGGCGGCGTGGAAACGCCCGCGGCGGCTTTCGGGTATGCCAGGACCGCGGCTTACGCGGAGCGAAGCGTATGTTTTGACAGCAAAAAGTACGCAGACGGAAACGTTCCGATAATCCTTATGATAATAAAAAAGCGGAATGAAGCGGACAGGGATGAAAAGGAAAAAACGGTACGGAGGTAAGTGATGCAGACCGCACTTATTTTTGCAGGCGGTACGGGGAAAAGAATGAATACCCGGTCGAAGCCGAAGCAGTTTTTGGAACTGCATGGAAAGCCAATTATCATATATACGCTGGAACATTTTGAATACCATGACGCCATCCAAAACATCGTTTTGGTGTGTATTGAAGGATGGATGAAAGAACTGGAAGGGCTGTTGAAACGGTATGGGATTACAAAGGTTAAAAAAGTAATTCCGGGAGGGGAAACGGGACATGACTCGATTTATTTGGGGTTAGAGGCAATGGCGGATTTCTGTGAGGACGGGGATATCGTGTTGATTCATGACGGGGTCAGACCGTTAATCAGCCAGGAATTGATAACGGAAAACATAGAAGCGGTAAAAAAGTACGGGAGCGCCATTACCTGTGAAGCAGCCAGGGAGAGCGTGGTGTGCAGCACGGACGGGAAAAATGTGTCCAATGTCCCGCCCAGGTCCCAAATGTATACGGCGAAGGCGCCGCAGTCCTTCCGTTACGGCGATATCCGTCAATTATATGGGAAGGCGCGGGAAGACGGGGTGAAAAGCATTGATCCTTCGCATTTGTGCAACCTTTACCACAAACCGATGCATTTGGTGGCAAGCACCAAAAATAATATAAAAATTACGGAGCCTGCGGATTATTACATATACAGGGCTTTGTATGAGGCGATGGAAGGGCAGCAGATTTTTGGCCTGTAAGGGGAGGCGGACAGTGAAAAGGCATAAAAAGAAAGAGTTATTGGATATTCTGTCTTCCCTGGAAGAAATGAACCGGGTCATCGGCCGGAAATTTGATTCCGCTCTCCCGGTTTCCGTGGAACTGCTGGGGGATTGCCAGGAAGCGGCAATCGCTTTGGGCAGTGTTTTGGAAACGTTTGGGGGGAAGGGCGAGGAACCTGTCAGGATTTTGGAGGCATACTGCGAAAAGGTTTATCGGATGAGCCTTGCGTCACAAGATGCCGGACAGGGCAGGAAGCTGGTAAAAGAAAGCGGAAAGCTGTTGGTAAAGGCAAAGAACGCGGTCCGGTACGGACTGCCGGAAGACCGGAAGGAAGTGGTTTTCCTGCCTTATAAGGCATCCATGTGGGACAGTTTGGAAAGCGTTTGGCGGGAAGTAAAAGAGGAGGAAGGCGTGGATGCCTATGTGGTTCCGATTCCTTATTTTGACAGAAATCCGGACCGGACGTTCGGACAGATGCACGACGAAGGCGGACTGTATCCGCCCGATGTCCCCGTTACATCCTGGCGGGAATACCATATCCCGGAACGCAGGCCCGATGTGATATATATCCATAATCCTTACGATGAATATAATTTCGTCACCAGCGTCCACCCGGACTTTTATGCCTCCAATTTAAAGGAGTATACGGATATGCTGGTTTATATCCCTTATTTTGTGGCAGTGAATGACCGGGTGGAACGTCATTTCTGCCTGGCGCCGGGGGTATTGTATGCGGATAAAGTCGTTGTCCAGTCCGAAAAAATACGCCGGATTTACATAGAGGAATTGCAGAAATTCGAGAGGGACAATAACTGCAGGGGCAGGTTCGGAAACATAGGGGAAAAAATAACCGTACAGGAAAGCCCGAAATACATCAAGGCAAAAGCGGCGAAACGGGAGGATTACCCGCTCCCGGAAGAATGGGAAAAGTTAATCCGCAGGGAAGACGGAAGCCGCAGGAAACTCATTTTTTACAATACGACCATTGCGGCCATGCTGCTGCACCGGGAAGCGATGCTGGGGAAAATCGAAAGGGTACTGCGGTTTTTCAGGGAAACGGAGGACGCCGTGCTGCTTTGGAGGCCGCATCCGCTGTTGAAGTCTACGCTGCGTTCCATGCATCCGGAACTTTTGCAAAGGTATTTGGAAATGGAGGAAAACTATAAAAAAGAGGGATGGGGAATTTATGACGAATCGCCGGAACTGTACCGGGCAATTGTGTGGTCGGACGCGTATTACGGGGATTCCAGCAGTGTGGTGGAGCTTTATAAGCAGGTGAAGAAGCCGGTTATGATACAGAACGTGGAGGTATGAATATGGTTTACGCAAAGTTGTCCGAGCTGTCAAATTATTTGGATGCGGATGTATGGGAGCAGGTCAGGATTTTTTTAAGCCGGGTATCGGAAGACATGCCGGAAGGGGAATATCCGGTTTTTGGGGAAAAAGCATTTGCCCGGGTGATGAGCTACCGGACGGAGGAACCAAAGCAGTGTAAGATTGAAGCGCATGACAGATATATCGATATCCAGTCCACGATTACGGGGGCGGAAGGAATCAGTGTTTTTGACAGGGAGCGTTTGGCGGAAACCGCGGCGTACCGGGAAGATAAGGATGTCGTATTGTTCCGGGCAGGGGAGGAAGGGCTTTTGGCGCATACCGTCAATCTGCCGGGATATTTTACCATGCTTTTCCCCGGGGAAGCCCACAGGCCGAAAGAAAGGGTGCGGGAGATTCCGGAGGTTAAGAAATTTGTGGTGAAGGTTGCCGTGGAACGGCGCTGACGGGTGGAACCGAGTGGGAGAGGGATAAACGGAAAGAAAGGAATGGAATAAATGACGGGAATGACGGATACATACAGCGGAAAATATTTTGATTTTATCCGGCAGGGATTGGAACAGATGGAAGTGACGGATATCCATGGGAACGGAATGTCGCCGGACCGGGGATTTGACTTATGGGCGGGCCGGGCGGAACAGATAAAGCAAAATACGAAAGGGCTTCTTTTTTTCTGCGGAAACGGGGCAAGCGCCAGTATGGCAGAGCATATGTCCCATGACTGGTTCCAAAATGCCATGGTGAATACAACTACATGTGCGGAAGTATCCCATATTACGGCTATCAGCAACGACATCAGTTATGAGGAAGTGTTCCGGTACCGCGTGCGGAGAATCCTTTCGGAGAAGGATATGCTGGTTGCGGTTTCTTCCTCCGGAAATTCCGCAAATATTGTGAATGCCGTGCAGGCGGCGAAAGAGAGGATGGCTTTTACGGTAACCGTATCGGGGAAGGAAAGCGGCAATGCCATACGGCGCATGGGCGACTTAAATTTTTATGTGCCGCTTATGCATTACGGGGAAGTGGAAAGCGCGCATGCACTGCTGCTGCACGGCGCGCTGGATTATTATTTGGATAAATACATGGGAGGAAGGCATTGATGAAAGTGGTGGTCGGCGCGTCTTCTTTTGGGGAGGGCAGTCAGGAAGTAATACGCATATTGGAGGAAAAGGGAATCACGCTTGTAAAAAATCCATACGGGCGGAGAATGGGAAAGGAAGAAATTACGGAATTCCTGCAGGGTGCGGACGGGCTTTTGGCAGGACTGGAGCCTTTGGACGAAGATGTATTCCAAAAATGTCCGGATTTAAAAGCGATTGCCCGGATAGGAATCGGTATGGATAATGTGGACCGTCAGGCAGCGGAGCAATATGGCATAAAAGTATCCAATACGCCCAAGGCGCCTACCGAGGCCGTGGCGGAAATGACGTTAACGGCGCTTTTATGTATCTGCCATAACCTGATTTCTGCCGACCGGAATGTCCATAACGGGATATGGAAAAAGGAAATCGGGCGTTCCGTCCGTGGGCTGCGGGTGCTGGTAATCGGATATGGGAATATCGGGAAAGAGACGGCGCGGCTGATGGAAGGGATGGGGGCGGAAATCATGGTTTATGATAAGTTCCGGGAAGAAGTCTCGACCTGCAGCCTGGAGGAAGGAATCAAAAATGCGGATGTGATATCCCTTCATGCTTCCGGGAAGGATGAGATTATTACGCGGGAAATGTTCCGTCATATGCGGGACGGTGTGATTCTCTTAAACAGCGCGCGGGGAGGGCTGGTTCAGGAGCAGGCATTGTATGAGGCGCTAAAATCCGGCAAAGTATCCGCCTTTTGGGGGGATGCCCTGTGGCAGGAGCCTTATGACGGCATATTAAGGGAATGCGAAAATGCGGTACTGACCCCGCATATCTGCACCTATACGAAATCCTGCCGGGAACATATGGAAATGCAGGCAGTGGAAAATTTACTGAGGGATTTGGGCGTTTGATGTTCGGACAGTGGGAAAGGGATGTGGTAGGAACAATGAAAGATTATAAGATGATTGCGATGATTCCGGCACGGCTGGGATCAAAAAGGATACCGAAAAAAAATATCAGATATTTGGGGGACAAGCCGTTAATCCGCTATCCGATTGATTTGGCGCTGCAGATTCCGGATTTTGAAAGCGTATGGGTGAATACGGAGAGTGAGGAATTGGGCAGGGCGGCAGAACGGTTTGGGGCGGGATTCCACAAAAGACCGGAGGAATTTTCCGCGGATCATTGTACGAACCGGGAATTTACTTATCATTTCATGTGTCGGCATGAATGCGATTATGTCATCATGGTCAATTCCACGTCGCCGTTACTCCGGCCGGAAACATTGCGCGGGTTCATCCGCTTTGTAAAAGAGCATAACTATGACACGGTACTCTCCACCATATCGGAAAAAGCGGAATCGTTTTACCGGGGAAAACCGTTGAACTTTGATTTGAAAAACAAGGTAAACAGCCAAATGCTGGAACCGGTGGAGAAAACCGTTTGGGCCATGACGGCATGGAAGCGGGAGACCTTCATGGATTTGGAAAGGAAAGGAATCTGTCCCGTATTTGGAGGAAACCTTGCGACGTTTCCGATTCCGAAGGATGAAGCGTGCGATTTGGATACGGAAGAAGACTGGCATATTGCGGAAGGTGCGGTCCGGGCAAGGGAACTGGCAGGGCAGGAACCGAGGTATCTGCAACTGGAGGAAGAAGCGTGAAAGTGTTGGTAACGGGCGGCAGCAGGGGGATTGGGAAAGCGGTTGCGGAGCTTTACCGGCAAAACGGGTATGAGGTGGATGCGCCGGCGAGGGCGGATTTGGATTTATCGGACCGGGAGTCCGTGTCCGGTTTTGTGGAGACACATAAAGACCGGGGGTACGGTATTATCATTAATAATGCCGGGTGCAATTTTGTAAATCCGCTGGAAGACATAAAAGAGGAAGAAATCTTCGGAATGATAAATGTCAACCTTCTTGCTCCCGTTTTTTTGTTAAAGGGGTTTATTCCTGCCATGAAGGAAAAGGGGTTTGGCAGGATTGTGAACATTGGCTCCATATGGGGGGTTACGGCGAAACCGGGCAGGAGCATATACGGCGCCACCAAGCACGGAATCCACGGCATTACCATGGGACTTGCCGCGGAACTTGCCTCCTGTGGGATTTTGGTGAATACGGTAGCTCCCGGCCAGACACGGACGCTCCTTACGTTAAGAAACAATTCGGCGGAAGACATAAAGAAAATGGAGCGGGATATTCCGGTGGGCAGACTGGCGCAGCCGGAGGAAATCGCCAATGCCGTATTTTTCCTTGGAAGTGAAAAAAATACCTATATTACGGGACAGCAGTTAGTAGTGGACGGAGGATTGACAATCGGAAATATCTTGTCATGGATTCAACTAGGATTAGATGCAATAGCT
>CANTGP010000147.1 GCA_947653315.1 uncultured Lachnospiraceae bacterium | reverse complement strand
TTGGGATGGAAATGACGGGGGGTGGGTGGTATAATGAGGATGGTGGGGGATTGGAGATTTGAGGTTTTGGGGGATGGGAAAGGGACGGTATGGAAAAAGCGTATAAATTGGAATTTGCGGGGGAGAAGTCGGGGAGTCTGTATGTGAACTGTTGCGGCTGTTCCAAGACGGAGCCGCTGCATAGCTTCGGGCCGGCGCTTAAGCCGCATTATATTATTCATTATATTCTGAGCGGAAAGGGGCGGTTTTCCATTGGGAATAAGACGTATCCTTTGGAAGAAGGGTATGGGTTTTTGATTACGCCGGAAGAACTGGCTTTTTACCAGGCGGACGGGGAGGAGCCTTGGACTTATGTCTGGGTGGGGTTCAGCGGGACGAAAGCGGAGGAATATGTAAAGTCCATCGGGCTTTCCATTTCCCATCCGGTTTTCCGTTCGGACCATTCGGAGGAGTTATACCAGGCGGTGCGGGATATGATGGAGCATAATACGTTCGGGATTGCCAACGACCTGCGCAGGAACGGGCAGTTATCCCTGTTTTTGTCCATGGTTGCCGAGGGGCTTCCCGTGGCGGAAAAGAATGAGGGGGACCGGGCCAATACGTATGTCCGCAAGGCGGTGGAGTTTATACAGGGGAATTACTGTAATCCCATAAAGGTGACGGATGTGGCGGATTATGTCTGTATTAACCGGAGTTATCTGTATACGTTATTTCAAAACTCCCTGGGGATGTCGCCGCAGCAGTTTTTGATGACGTTCCGCATCACGAAGGCGACGGAGCTTTTGCAGCTTACTTCCCTTTCCGTGGAAAGCATCGCGATTTCCTGCGGCTATCAGGACCCGCTGGTATTTACCAAGGCGTTCCGGCAGATGAAGAAGATGTCGCCTTCCGCATACCGGAAAGAATTGCAGAAAGGGGAAGGAAGGCGGAATAAGGAACATTTGGAACAGGTGGAGGAGTTTATCAGTCAGATTGAACGGCTGCGGGGATGAACGGTCCCTATTCTTTTTCACATAACATATAACATTTTGACAGCTTATTGTAACAATGGGGCATGGAAATCCGGTGCGGGTTTATTATAATGGAACCATGAATAGCAGTGAAAGAAAGGAATGGGGTTATGGCAGAGAATATGAAGGAAACGGTACTGAAGAAATTCGGGGAAGTATTCGGGGATGCGGAGGGCGCAAAAGTTTATTTTGCACCGGGACGCGTGAACATGATAGGGGAACATACGGATTATAACGGGGGACATGTTTTTCCCTGTGCGCTGACCATCGGTACATACGGGGTGGCGAAAAAGAGGGAGGACAAAAAGCTGCGCTTTTATTCCATGAATTTTGCGCATTTGGGTGTCATCGAATCCTCGCTGGAAGACCTTAAGATGGAGAAAGAGGCGGGCTGGACGAATTATCCCAAGGGCGTGATATGGGCATTTGGTAAGAAGGGGTATGAAGTTCCCTGCGGCATGGATTTGCTGCTGAACGGGAATATTCCCAACGGCTCCGGGCTTTCTTCCTCGGCGTCGGTGGAAGTGCTGACCGGGTTTATTTTAAGGGATTTGTTCGGGTTTGATGTTTCCAATCAGGATTTGGCGTTAATCGGGCAGTATTCGGAAAACAATTTCAACGGCGTAAACTGCGGAATCATGGACCAGTTTGCCAGCGCCATGGGAAAGAAAGGACATGCGATTTTCCTCGATACGGCGGACCTTTCCTTTACTTATGCGCCGATTAAACTGGAAAACGCTAAAATTGTCATTTCCTGCAGCAATAAGAAGCGCGGACTTGCGGATTCCAAGTACAATGAGAGAAGGAGCGAATGCGAAACGGCTCTTGCGGAAGTGCAGGAAGTGGTCGGAATCAATAACTGGGGCGATTTGACGGAGGAGCAGTTTGAACAGTACAAGAGCGCCATTAAGGACGAAGTGCGTGCCAAGAGAGCGAAACATGCGGTATACGAGAACCAGCGGACCATAAAAGCGGTGGAGGCGTTAAAAAACAATGATGTGGAGCTGTTCGGGAAACTGATGAACGAATCCCACATTTCCCTTCAGTACGATTATGAAGTGACGGGCGTGGAACTGGATACCCTGGTGGAAGAAGCGTGGAAAGTAAACGGGGTCATCGGTTCCAGGATGACGGGCGCGGGTTTTGGAGGCTGTACGGTCAGCATCGTAAAAGACGATGCCATCGACACCTTTATCGACCGGGTAGGCAAGGCTTATAAGGAAAAAATAGGATATGCCGCGGACTTTTACGTGGTGGAAATCGGCGACGGCCCGTCGGTTGTGGAATAAGTATCCGCGCATGGTGCGCGGAAGGAAACAAGTAGTGTGTAGCAAAGACTTGCTTTGCAGCATAAGGGAAGGGGCGGACAGGAAAATGATACGGCAGGATATTAATAAACTGGTGGTATATGGTTTAAAAACCGGGTTAGTGGAAAAAGAAGATGAAATTTACACAAGAAACCGGCTTTTGGAATTGTTTGAATTGGATGAACCGGCAGAAGATACGCAGGATGCTTCCGGCTCCATGGACGCCGGAATAAATGCGGAAAAAAATTCGGAAATGGAAGTGGAGGAACTGGAAGAAGTCCTGGGGCGGATGTTGGATTATGCGGTGGAAAAGGGGATTATGAAAGAGGACGGTATCGTTTACCGGGATTTGTTCGATACCAGGATTATGAGTATGCTGGTACCCCGTCCCAGCGAGGTGATCCGCCGGTTCCGCGGGCTGTATGCACAGGATGCGGAGAAGGCGACGGATTTTTACTACAAATTCAGTCAGGACACGGACTATATCCGCAGATACCGGATTAAGAAAGACCAGAAATGGATAGCGTCCACCAAGTATGGGGATTTGGATATTACCATTAACCTTTCCAAGCCGGAAAAAGACCCGAAAGCCATTGCAGCAGCGAAAAACGCGAAACAGGCGGGTTATCCGAAATGCCTGCTCTGTGTGGAAAATGAAGGGTATGCGGGACGGGTGAACCATCCGGCAAGACAGAACCACAGGATCATTCCGGTGGAAATCAACGGCTCCAAATGGGGGTTCCAGTATTCCCCTTACGTTTATTATAATGAACATTGTATTGTATTTAATTCCGAACATATACCGATGAAAATCGAGCATGACACGTTCTGCAAACTGTTTGATTTCGTGAAACAGTTTCCCCATTATTTTGTCGGCTCCAATGCGGACCTGCCCATTGTCGGCGGCTCCATTTTAAGTCATGACCATTTCCAGGGCGGGCATTACGAATTTGCCATGGCGAAGGCAGGAGTGGAAAAGAAGTTTACGGTTCGGGGGTTTGAAGACGTGGAAGCGGGCATTGTGAAATGGCCCATGTCGGTCATCCGCATTTCGTCGCCGGACAGCGGCAGGCTCATCGCCCTTGCGGACGTGATACTGGAAAAGTGGCGCGGATACACGGATGAAGATGCATTTGTATATGCATATACGGACGGGGAACCCCATAATACCATTACTCCCATTGCCAGGAAGCGGGGGGACCGGTTTGAGCTGGATTTGGTACTGCGCAACAATATTACCACGCAGGAGCATCCCCTTGGCGTGTACCATCCCCATGCGAAACTGCACCATATTAAGAAGGAAAATATCGGTCTGATTGAGGTCATGGGTTTGGCAGTCCTCCCTGCGCGTTTAAAAGGGGAAATGGACGCCCTTGCGGATGCCCTTCTTTCCGGCGCCGATATCCGTGCCGATGAAGAATTGGAAAAACACGCCGACTGGGTGGAAGAATTTCTTCCCAAGTATCCGGGTGAGAGCAGGGATACGAAAGAGAAGGTAATGGAGATTCTCCATAAGGAAATCGGCGACGTGTTTATGCAGGTTTTGGAGGATGCGGGCGTTTACAAGAGGACGGAAGAAGGCATGGAAGCGTTTGAGCGGTTTATCGGTACACTGTAATATGAATACCCCGTTGCTTGCAGCGGGGTTATTTATGCACAGCCCCGTGCAGAGGAATATGCCGCTAAAGCGGCGCACGGCGAGTAGGGGAAACTTTTCCCCTACTCGATTTTTCGTAACTTAATAAACTGTAACTTAATAAATCGCTTCCATGCTTTCCAAAAAATGCTGTAAATGGGTTCTTTGGATGGGGTTAAGTTTTTGGAGCAGGGAAATATGCGTTTGGTAGGCATGGAAGGTTTGGGCAGCGTTTGCGGGTTGGCGGGAGGGAAGGCGTTGGTCGGAAAGACAAAGAATGTAATCGGTGGAAACCTGAAAGATATCGGAAAGACGGATGAGCAGACCGGCATCCGGTACGGAGACGCCGCATTCAATCCGGCTTAGGAACGTTTGGTTTATGCCGGCTTTTGCGGCAAGAAATTCCTGCGTGTAGTTCTTTTCCGTCCGTAATTCCTTGATTCTTGTTTTCATTTTGTAAAAACCCCTTTCTCATAAGTGTAAATATGTATATAATAACAATATTTCATATTCCGAAGGAAATGGCAAGTAAAAAATAAACATCAAAACAAATATATGTGGCTGTTATCAAGTACATAAATAAATTATTTCCGTACATGAAAAGAGGGAATCTTTTTCAGCCTGAAGTGTTATGTTGATGGGCGGACGCACGGGAGGGAGGTCTTTGGAGGGCGGCGGCAGCGGGGTTGCCTGTTCCGGTTTTCCGTGCACTTATTTCGGCTGGGAGTTTCTAAGCAGAATGGCGCAGACTATCACAGGCGGCGGTCGCCCTCTATCGGCATCCGTGCCGAATCGGGCTAAACCGGACATCCTTGTCCGGTTTCCCTTAGGTATCCGCATTCTGCTAAGAAACTCCCGCCAAAAACCCCCTCCTGTGCGTCCGCCCTTCGAACATAACATTGCGTCTGCCAAACGCGCATGATAAAATGAAAACACGAAACGGAACAGGAAGGAAGCGCTAAAACCATGGAATTTTTATTGGCAGCCATCAATGCAAAATACATTCATTCCAATCCCGCGCTGTACAGTCTGAGGGCTTATGCACTGGAGGGGCCGGACGGGGGCGCGCTTGGGAAACGGGGGGTGTCCGTGGAAATCGCGGAATATACCATTAATATGCAGGCGGAGCATATTCTCGCAGACCTTTACCGCAGGAAGCCGGATGTGGTTGCATTTTCCTGCTATATATGGAATTGGCGGCTGGTACGGGAGCTTGTGGCGGAGTTTGCGAAGGTATTGCCGGATACGCCCATATGGCTGGGCGGACCGGAGGTGTCGTTTGATGCCGGACAGGTTTTGGAGGAACTTCCCATGGTAAAAGGGGTTATGGTTGGGGAAGGGGAGGAAACGTTTTCGGAGCTGCTTAACTGTTATGCAGACGGATGCCATGAAAGTCCTGCTGTCGGCGGACTTTGGGATATCCGGGGGATTGTGTTCCGGGACGGCGGCAGGGTATACAAAAACAGGGAACGGGAAAACATGGATATCAACGCACTGCCGTTCCTTTACCGGGATTTGGATTGTTTTAAAAACCGTATCATATATTATGAATCCGGCAGGGGATGCCCGTTCCGGTGCAGTTATTGCCTTTCTTCCGTTGACCGGAACGTAAGGCTGCGGGATATGGAAACCGTAAAAAAGGAATTGCTTTTTTTTCTGGAACATAAGGTGGCGCAGGTGAAATTTGTGGACCGGACCTTTAACTGTAACCGGGAACATGCACGGGAAATATGGGAATTTCTTTTAGAACATGACAATGGCGTCACAAATTTTCATTTTGAAATTGCGGCGGATTTGCTGGGGGAGGAAGAACTGACACTCCTGTCAAAAATGAGGCCGGGGCTGGTGCAGTTGGAAATCGGTGTACAGTCCACGAATCCGGATACGTTGCGGGAAATCAACCGTTTCACGGATATGGGAAAACTGCGGGAGACGGTGGAGCGTATCCGCCGGGGAAGGAATATCCATATCCATTTGGATTTAATTGCCGGACTGCCCTATGAAGACTATGGGAGTTTTGGACGTTCCTTTGACGAAGTGTATGCCATGGGTCCCCAGCAGTTACAGTTGGGATTCTTAAAAGTGCTGAAGGGATCGCCCATGCAGGAAAAGGCAGGCGGATATGGAATAAATTACACTTCCCTGCCGCCTTATGAAGTGTTATACTCGAAATGGCTTTCCTATGGGGAGCTGTGCCGACTCAAAAGGATAGAGGAAATGGTGGAACTGTACTACAACAGCGGTCAGTTTGCCCATACCCTTCCGGTACTTGTGCAGGCGTTTACAGGTCCCTTTGATTTGTTCGGGAAACTGGCGGATTTTTATATGGAAAAGGGATATTTCCAAAACAATCCGTCGCGTGTCTACCGTTATGAGGTGCTTTTGGATTTTGCCTGCCGGTATGACGGCGGGCGGGAGGAACTGTACTGTGAGCTTTTGACTTATGATTGTTACCTGAGGGAAAACATGAAAAGCCGTCCCGCGTTTGCAAGGGATTTGCAGGAATATAAGGGCAGGATGCGGAAGTTTTACGGGGACGGGGATGCGGTGCGCCGGATGTTGCCGGATTACGGGGCATATGAGCCAAAACAGGTGGCGAGGATGACCCATATGGATGTGTTTTTTTATCCCGTGTGGGAAGAAAACGGTACGGCGGAGGCGGGAAAAGCGGAAGATGCCCATTTGGTGCTTTTTGATTACGGCAGGAGAAATCCGCTTACAAAAGAAGCGTGGACGGGTATTTGGAATTACGGGGAGGCCGGAGGAACGGAAGATGACGAAAAAGACGGAAGCAATCCTGGATTTACTGGATGAAAGGTACGGTACGGAGTACCGTTGTTACTTACGGCATGAAAATGCATGGCAGTTATTGATTGCCACGATTTTAAGCGCCCAGTGCACGGATGCACGGGTGAATATCGTGACGGAGACGCTGTTCCGGAAATATCCCGGCGTGGAAGCCTTTGCGCAGGCGGATTTAAAGGAACTGGAGCAGGATATCCATGCCACGGGATTTTACCATAATAAGGCGAAAAACATTATTTCCTGCTGTAAGGACTTGGTGGATAAGTTTGGCGGGGAAGTGCCGCGGACGCTGGAAGAACTGACGTCCCTTGCGGGAGTGGGGCGTAAGACGGCAAATGTTATCCGTGGAAATATTTACCATGAACCCAGTATTGTGGTGGATACCCATGTGAAGCGGATTTCAAGGAAGCTGGGGCTGACGCGGGAAGAAGATGCGGAGAAGGTGGAAATGGATTTGATGAAGAAACTGCCAAAGGAGCGTTGGATTCTTTGGAACATCCATCTGATTAC
>CANTGP010000146.1 GCA_947653315.1 uncultured Lachnospiraceae bacterium | reverse complement strand
AGGAGGAATGCATCAGGGCGTGCCGGCTTGCCTGTGCGGATGAATTTATCGCAAAGCTGCCGGACGGTTATGATACTTACATAGAGCAGGGCGGCGCCAACGTTTCCGGCGGACAGAAGCAGCGGCTCTGTATTGCGCGGGCACTGTTAAAGAAGCCGAAAATACTCGTCCTGGACGACAGCACCAGTGCCGTGGATACCGCCACGGATGCCAAAATACGCAGGGCATTTGCGCAGGAAATACCGGATACCACAAAAATCATCATTGCGCAGCGCATTTCCAGCATCGAACATGCGGACCGTGTAATCGTAATGGAAAACGGCCGGGTGGATGCTTTTGACACGCCGGATTATCTGCTGGCGCATAACGAAATTTACCGTGAGGTCCATGAGCAGCAGATATCCGGCGGCGGGGACTTTGACGAGAAAGGAGGAATGTAGGATGCCAAGACCGCAGAGGGGACCAAGGCCGAAGCTGGAGAATCCGGTGGGATTGTTCAAACGGCTGATGAAATTTGTCTTAAAGGATTACTGGGCGGCAGGGATTGTCGTGGTCGTCTGTATTGTGATATCCGTTCTTGCAAACGTACAGGGAACGATGTTTACGCGGACGCTGATTGACGACTACATTGTTCCTTTGCTCGGACAGCAGGAGCCGGATTTTTCGGGACTTTTGGATGCGATTACGAGGGTGGCGTGCTTTTACGGGGTGGGCGTGGCTGCGGCTTACGCGCAGACCAGGATTATGGTAGTGATTACGCAGGGGATGCTGCGGAATTTCCGGGATGCCATGTTCGTACATATGGAAAGCCTTCCCATCCGTTATTTTGACAGCCATCCCCATGGGGACATCATGTCCTTGTATACCAACGATACCGATACGCTGCGCCAAATGGTGAGCCAGTCCATCCCGCAGCTCATTAACAGCGCGATTACCATTGTCAGCGTGCTGACGGGCATGGTGGTGCTCAGTATCCCGCTGACGGCGGTGACATTGGTGATGGTGGCGGTGATGATGTTTGCCAGCGGCAAGGCGGCGGGGCTGTCCGGCAGCAACTTTGTGGGACAGCAGCGCGCCCTGGGTAATTTAAACGGTTATATCGAGGAAATGATGAACGGGCAGAAAGTCGTGAAGGTATTCTGCCGGGAAGAAGCGGTGCTCGATGAATTCAGGCGAAGGAACGACGAACTCTTTGAAAGCGCAAACCTCGCCAACCGGTATGCCAATGTGCTTGGTCCCATCAATGCGCAGTTGGGAAACATGAGCTATGTGCTCTGCGCCATGGTGGGCGGTGTGCTCGCCCTGAACGGGTGGACGGGACTTACGGTGGGAAAACTTGCCAGCTTTTTAACGTTCAACCGTAGTTTTAATATGCCGGTAAACCAAATCAGCACCCAGTTTAACAGCATCGTCATGGCGCTGGCAGGGGCGGAACGGATTTTCCGCCTGCTGGATGAGGATTCGGAGACGGACGGAGGATACGTGACGCTGGTACATGCCCGTAAAGAGGACGGCAGGCTGGCGGAAGCCGGGGAGCGTACCGGTATGTGGGCGTGGAAGCATCCCCATCAGGCGGACAAAACCGTGACCTATACGGAGTTAAGGGGGGACGTGGTGTTTGACGGCGTTGATTTCGGATACGTGCCGGAGAAGACGGTGCTCCATGACGTGAAACTGTATGCCACGCCGGGACAGAAGATTGCCTTCGTGGGTTCCACGGGGGCGGGAAAAACAACCATTACCAACCTGATTAACCGTTTTTATGATATCCAGGACGGAAAAATCCGGTATGACGGAATTAACATCAATAAGATAAAAAAAGCGGACCTGCGCCGTTCCCTCGGCATCGTGCTGCAGGATACCCACTTGTTTACCGGTACGGTCATGGAAAACATCCGTTACGGAAAACTGGACGCCACGGACGAAGACGTCTATGCGGCGGCAAAACTGGCAAATGCCCATGGTTTTATCTGCCGTCTGCCCCAGGGTTACGATACGGTGCTGACAGGGGACGGCGGCAATTTAAGCCAGGGGCAGCGGCAGCTTCTTGCCATTGCAAGGGCAGCCGTTGCGGACCCTCCGGTATTAATTTTGGATGAAGCGACCTCATCCATCGATACCCGTACCGAAAAGATTGTGCAGGACGGCATGGACCGGCTGATGGACGGGCGGACGACGTTTGTCATCGCGCACAGACTGTCCACGGTGCGCAACAGCGATTGCATCATGGTACTGGAACAGGGGCGGATTATTGAGCGGGGAACCCATGAAGAACTGCTGGCACAGGAAGGAAAATATTACCAGTTGTATACCGGCGGGGCGGTGGGCGGAAACTGAAATTGATTTCCGTTTTGCGGCGGTTGACTTCACCGGTAAAAAACGGTAAAATGGCTTACGTTCTAGACGTCCTGTCCGATGTTAACGGGCAACGTGCTTTGCGCGTATTCGGTAGGCGTCATTCCCGTGGTTTTTTTAAACCGGCGGGAAAAATAATGGATGGAATGATACCCAAGCCGTTCGGCGATTTGGGAGAAATTCATGCCGCCTTGGCGTATGAGCTGTTTGGCGGCATTGATTTTCATAAGGGAAAAATAATCAATGATTCCGCAGCCGGTGTTGTCCGTAAACAGTTTTTTTAAGAGGGTGCGGCCGACCAGATTGTCGCGGCAGATTTGGTCGATGGTCAGGTGTGCGGTGATGTTTTCCTCCATGTAGGCAATGATATCACGGAACAATCCGTCCTCGTCCGTTTGCCGTTTCGGGCGGGGAAGGGTGGAAGTGTCCGTTTCCGGATTGCGGATAAGCCCTATCAACAGAAGTTCCAAATAGAGCAAGGCTGCCTGTCCTGCCCCGAAGGGGGGAGCGGCATGGCAGGAAACGGCTTCCGCCACCATAAGGGCGAGCAGCCGGTGTTCCCGGATTCCGGCCGGCAGGATGCTGCCCCGGAAAAAATCCGTAACGGAAACAGGAACGTTAGCGGGAAACGTAAAACCGACGGATACCAGCTTTGCCGGAGCGGGAGACTGCGTATGGATGCGGATTGTTTCCGAAGGGGAACGGAACAGGAGTTCCGTTTTGGAGAGGGTGTGGGACGAGGAAGCAAACCGGATGTCCGCAAGACCTTTTTCGGCATATAGGAGTTCCCAAAAATCCCCCTCTAAGACAGACGGTGCGCAGGCTTGGTTTTCCGGATATTCATGGATGCGCACGAAAAGAATCCGCTCAATATCCAGTTGTTTTCCTTGGGGGATGTTCTTATATATCATGGGGGTCCTTTCCGTTTGCGAAAGAGTCGCGTTTCATGTTTAATAAATTTGATTTTTATTTTTTTCTATATTTATTACCATTTATTATATAGCAGATAAAAGTATATAGGATATGGCAGGAAAAAGAAAGCATATATTTTAAAAATGGACGGATAAAAAATACCATAGGATTCGTATGGAAGGTGAAAAGGAGGAAATGCGGATGGAAAAGCCAGTGTTGGTCATTATGGCGGCAGGGATGGGAAGCCGTTACGGGGGATTAAAGCAGATCGACCCCGTGGACGGGGAAGGACATATCATTATGGATTTTTCCCTGTATGACGCGATGGAAGCCGGTTTTGAAAAAGCGGTTTTCGTCATTAAGAAGGAAAACGAAAAGGAATTTAAGGATGCGGTCGGAAACCGGGTCGCAAAATACATGCAGGTGGAATATGCGTTCCAGGATCTTGCGGACATTCCGCAGGGATACCGGGTACCGGAAGGAAGGGTGAAACCTTGGGGAACCGGTCATGCGGTACTGAGCTGCCGGAAGTTGATAAACGGCCCTTTTGTGGTCATCAATGCGGACGATTATTACGGCAAAAGCGCATTTTCCCAGATTTACGATTACCTGACAACCCATGGGGACGGGGAAAAACAGGAATATGCCATGGTCGGGTATTTCATTGAAAATACGCTGACGGAAAACGGGCATGTGGCGCGGGGGGTGTGTCGGACGGATGCCGCCGGACGGCTGCTTGGGATTACGGAGCGGACCCGCATTGAAAAAAGGGGGGCGGATACGGCGTATACCGAGGATGACGGCGCGAGCTGGCATGTCATTGAGGCGGGAAGCACGGTTTCGATGAACATGTGGGGCTTTACGGCAGGGTTTATGAAGGAACTGGAAGCCGGATTGGATGCGTTCCTGCAAAAAGGGCTTGCGGAAAATCCGCAGAAATGCGAATATTTCCTGCCCAGCGTGGTGGACGGACTGATTCGGGAGGGGAAGGCAAACGTAACCGTCTTAAAATCCGCCGACCGCTGGTACGGGGTGACTTACAAGGAAGATAAGGAGAATGTGACCGCAGCGGTCCGGGAGATGAAAGAACGGGGATTGTATCCGCAGGATTTTCTGCGCTGACGGGATTTGCATTACCGTTTACCGGTTTACCGCTCTTGCGGCGCTTTGGCATGAGTTTGCGGAAAAACCATGCGGATTGACTTGGGCGGCGGAATGGTGTTATAGTAAATGCGGAGGATAAAGTATTAAAAGAGAGGAAGACGGGAATGAAGGCGAAGGAGATAGATAAAAAGGCAAGGGAAATTGACGGAAAAGTAAAGGAGATGGATGCAAAAGTAAGGGAAGCCGCGGCGGGGCGGATGGAGGAATCGGAAAGCCCGGCGGTGAAGAAGTTAAAGGATTTGCCGGTGAGGCGGAAACTGACCGTTTTGTCCAGGACATTTATCGGCGGCATGATTATGATTGCGGTATTCGGTGCGCTTGGACTGTGGATGGTGAGCAGCCAGGCAAATGTGGTATCGAAAAGATGGATGCCTTCCGTGATGCTGGCACAGGATATGGATGCGGTGGCGTTGGATTACCAAAGGGTGCAGTATGCCCATGTACTGTCCGGCACCGAAGGGGAATGGAAGAAGTACGAAGATAAAATGGCTGACCTCGCTGCGGAAATGGAGTCGGATATGGCATTGTATGAAGGCTATATCCGTAATAATGCCGGGCGGGATTACCTGTCGGCGGCAAAAGAGGCGTGGAATGCTTATCTGTCGGCGACCGGACCGGTGGTGGAGATGAGCCGGGGCGGTAATGCCGCGGAAGCGCAGGATTTGCTGGAAGGACAGGGACAGACGGCGTTTGGGGAACTGGATGCGAAGATGAAGGAAATGGTCCAGTACAATGTGGAGCAAAGCCAGAAAAGCGCCAATAAGATTTATACGACCTACCTGTTTGCCATGGTTCTCATGATTGCGTTCGCGGTAGGGGCGGTGATTGTGGGCGGAATGATATCCACGGGAATCCGGCTGGTCATCGTGACCGCTTTGCAGAAAATACGGGTTGCATTAAAGGAATTGCAGGGCGGAAATTTGGATGCGGAACTGACTTACCGCTCCAAGGATGAATTCGGGGAGCTTTCGGACGATATCCGGGAATTTATGGGGAATCTGGAAGCCATTATTAAGGATGAAAACGCTATTTTGGCTAAAATGGGCAGGGGGGATTTTGACGTTACTTCCCATATTAAGGATAAATACCAGGGGGATTTTAACCTGATTTTGGTATCCATGTCGGAAATCAAACATAAACTCGGCTCCGCGCTATCCAATATACAGAATTCCGCAGTACAGGTAAACTCCGCTTCCGAGCAGATGGCAGTATCGGCGCAGGCGTTGGCGGAAGGTTCTTCCCAGCAGACAAGGAGCGTGGCGGGCATCCTTTCGATGATTAAGGATATGGAGGAAAAGGCGGAAAACGGTGCGAAACGTGCGGGGGAGGCCAGCAGTTATGCCGATGACGTGAAACGCCAGGCGGAAAACGGCAACGGCCAGATGGACCGTATGATGAAGGAAATGCAGGTAATTTCCAATACTTCCAATGAAATCGAGACTATCATCGGCAGCATTGAGGAAATTGCGGAGCAGACCAATCTTTTGGCGCTCAACGCTTCCATAGAAGCGGCGAGGGCAGGGGAAGCCGGAAAAGGATTTGCCGTGGTGGCAGGGGAAATCGGGAAACTGGCGACCCAGTCGGCGGAAGCCGCAACGAACACAAGGGATTTGATCCAAAAGTCCATCGCGCAGGTGGAAAGCGGGAATGAAATCGCGAAATCCACGGCGGAGGCGTTTGCCGCGGTAAACGGCGGAATTATCAAGGTTGTGGAATTGAACGGTACGGTAAAAGAGGACTGCGAGAACCAGGCAGCGGCGGTACGCGAGATCAATAACAGTGTGGAAGTGATATCCGGCGTCATCGAAAGCAATTCGGCGGCAGCGCAGGAGACTTCGGCCACCAGCGAGGAACTGGCGGCACATTCGGCAAATCTGCAGGAGATGCTGGAACAGTTTACGTTTTCGGAGTAGGGGAAATGCTTTTCCCCTACCCGTTTAGCAAACCGGGATTTCGATTTGGATGATGTAATCCTCCATCCGGTCAATCACCGTTTCGTTGATTCCTTTTTCGTAGGAAAAACCGGACAGTGCCAGTCCCCGGCTGTCGGCATAATCCAAAATCTGCCGGTAGCGCAGCGGAAGCAGGTCCCAACTGCCTTTGTGGAATGCGCGCAGGTATTTTCCTTTGGGCTGCAGATGCAGCCCTTTTTTTTGTGGCAGGAAGGGGATTTGCTTCGGAATTTCGATAAACAGTTTGGTATAATTGTCAAAGCTGCCGTCCCGCAGGCTGCCGACGGGAATCATGGAGCCGTAGGAAGCGTCATGCAGGCGTCCCAGCCGGTATCTGGCGGTTTCGGCGGTAATCATTTCCACTTCTTTTTCAAAGGTAACGTCTTTGTCAATGTCCACCGTTACCAGGCAGCGTTCTTCCTTGTCCACGATACTGATTTCCCCCAAATCCATATGCAGCAGGGTTTCCATATTTTGGCGGTGGTTGCACAGTGTTTTGCGGATTGCCTGCAGGTGCAGGATGTTTTGGTCCAGTTCCGCGATTTTTTCATCCAAAAGGCATTTCATGTTTCCGGCGGAGCGGTTTTCCATGAACTGCCGGATTTCGTTAATGGATACGTCCAGTTCGCGCAGCAGCAGAATGGTTTCCAGTATGGGGCTTTGGCGGTAGGTGTAGCAGCGGTATCCGTTTTCCGGATTGATTGCTGCAGGTTTGAAAAGTCCGGTTTCGTCATACCACATCAGCGTCTTTTTGTTGATGCCGTGGAGGGCTGCGAATTGCCCGATGGTAAGCAGCTTGTCTTGCTTGTTCATGTCGCTTTTCTTCCTTTCTGCGGATATATGCTCTATGATACTATACACGGAAGGAAAAAACAAAATGAATTTACCTGTTGACATACGGCAAAAGAATGATATAATGAACATGTGAACAGACATTCATA
>CANTGP010000145.1 GCA_947653315.1 uncultured Lachnospiraceae bacterium | reverse complement strand
ATGAAATCACATTACAAAAACTATTTTTTATGTGCATTTAAAACCGGAAAATTCTCCCTTATAATCAGATTATCAACAGACGACAAACATGTAAGGGAGGAATGCATAATGAGAAGCGATTTATCGGTGATTTACGACATGACGAAAAACTGCCCGTGGAACTGCGCGATTTGCTGCATGGGCGCAACCCCTGACAGGGACAGGTGCGGGGATGAGCTTACGCTGGGGGAAAAAATGCAGGTGGTGGAGAACCTTGCAGAGGCAAACCAAATCCGCAAAGTGCGTGTGGATTTCTCGGGGGGTGAAATTTTCACGGATCCGGATAACGTGCGTGTGGTCGAGTATGCCGCAAAGCTGCTGGGGCGTGAAAATGTGGGAATCAGTACTTCAGGGTACCGGCTTGACGATGCCATGGCAAAGCGTCTTTCGGGATGCATTTCCGACTGCGAGATGACCATGGATACCGTACCGGGGACACGGTATCCGCTGCGCCCGGACGGATATGCGTCTGCCGCCGCCAAAGCCGTTCCTTTTCTGAAGAAATATGGCATCACTACGGGGATTCAGACGGTATTGGCACATTCCAACTGTAATGCCGGAAATCTGCAGGCGCTTTATGAATGGCTCTGCCTGCATGAAGTGGATGCATGGAGTATCCTGCGCTTTTATCCGTCGGGGCGCGGGGCGGCTTACCCGGAAGAAAGAATCGGTAAGGAGGAAGAAGCGTGGGCCGTGGGTTTCATTACGGAAATGGGGAAGGCGAACGGTTCCGTGGGTAAGCCGAAAATCGATTTCCACTACACGATGAAAGGGCATGGGAAGTACAGTGAGGAGTGCCGCTGCGTGAAAAAATCCATTGGGGTCATGCCGGACGGGGAGGTGACAGCCTGTTTTTGGGCGGTGGATGCCGAAACGGGAATCATAGATTCCAAATACCGGCTGGGAAACCTGAAGGAGGAGCGCCTGACCGATATGCTCCGGGGCGGGAAAGCGGCGTACTGGCTGGACTGCCACCATACCTGCGGGTTGGGGGCGGCCTGAACATAGGGGGGATTGGGAGGACAGGGAAGGTTTGGGAACTGACGGATGGGGATGTAAGATTGGGAGGTGTTTTCGGTATGGGGATGTTTTTGCTTCTTAGCCTGTTATCGGGTATATTGGAAATCGGTGTGGTTTTATACGGATTTGCGGCCGGAATGCCCGCATGGGCGGTTTTGGCAATGGCAGCCATGTATCAGTTTGGAAATTTGGTGTGTGTTCCGGGAAAAATCCGTCCTTTTTGGATTGGCGGGCTGGGGATTTTCAATCTGTGCCTGAGTATCGCCAATCTGTTTTGGAAACAGCCGGTGGTAATGGCAGTTTTGGCGGCGCTTTCCTCTTTCGGCATCCAAACGGCGCGGGCGGGGCAAAAGGCCGCGTGCCCCACTTGGTTAAAACGCTTGTTCCGTATCGGGGGATTTCTTTTGGCGCCCCTTATGACGGTGTGTCCGGCATTGGTTATGGTTTTCTGTGCCGGACTGCCGCTGGCAGCGCTCCTGTGCGGGTATAAAACGGGAGCTTTTATTGGGAAGACTGGGAAAATTGGGAATGAAAATGCCGGGAAAGCGCTTTCCGCAGTCATGGTTTTTCATCAGATGCATTATTTTGTGTATACTTACGGGATGCTTTTGTACCTGTTGGGACTGACGGGGAATCCAAAGCTGTGTGTGGTATGGTTTGCGTGGACATGGGTGGTATATCTTTTGCCCGGATGGATTGCGGAACGGAGGAAACGGTACCGTCCAAGGATTCTGTTTTTTGTATGCCATACTTTTCTGGCAGTGTTGATGGTTATACTGACGGAGGTGGTACGGACGGCTCAAATCCGGACGGGGTTTTGGGCATGGATGCTGACGGGGCTGGGAGGCGGAAGCGTATTCTGCATCCGGCGCCTTACCAAAAGGGAGGAAACCTGTAACATGACATTATCGGAGAACATAGGACATTTTACGGGGACTTTGGTTTCGGTTGGCGTTTCGTTTGCTGCGGGGGGAACGGCAATGCCGGTCCTTACGGCGCTGTCCGGGATATTTGTCGGTATGGCGCTGGTTACGGCAGCTTTTGGAATCGCAGGGGAAGAAAGGAGAAAAAGGGAAAATGGCAGATATGGGCAGGGAAGAATGCCGTCTTAGGACGGAGGAAATCAATAAGCATCCGCAGAGGGAGGGAAAGGGGGAAAAGAAATACCGGCTTTATTCCAAGTCCAAACTTCCGGCATCGGACTATGTGATTAATCCGTATACCGGATGTGTCCACGGATGTCTTTATTGTTATGCCTGTTTTATGGGACGCTTTACGGGACATGACCAGCCATGGGGCACTTATGCGGAGCCTAAGAAATATAATTCCATGAAATTGCCCGTGCGGCAGGAGGGCAAAACGATTTTGGTGGGTTCCGTTACCGATGCCTATCAGCCGGTGGAAGCGCGGTTTTGCCAAATGCCCCGGATTTTGGAATGCCTGCGGACATACCGGGGACATGTTGAGATATTGACGAAATCCAATCTAATCCTGCGGGATTTGGAACTGTTAAAACAGATACCGGATATTTCCGTGGGGGTATCCCTGGGACTGTGTTCCGGACGGGATGCGGAAGCATTGGAACCAAGGGCTTCGGGAATCAGGGAACGTTTGGATACGCTGAAGACGCTGCATGATAACGGGATACCGACTTATCTGTTTGTGGCTCCGTATTTTCCGGGGATTACCAATTTGCGCAGGCTGACGGAATGGAGCAAAGGCTTTGCGGACTTTGTGGGGGTGGAGAATTTAAACCTGCGTGGCGGGTATAAAGCAAAAGTTATGGCATTTATCGGGGAGAGACATCCGGACCTTCTCCCTTTGTACCGGCAGATTTACGAAAAGGGCGGGGGTGCGGCTTACTGGAAAGAGGTGGAGGCGGAATTGGAGGAAACGGAAAAGGAAATGGAAATACCGTTCGTTTCCTATCTGTATCATGAAAAAATCCGAAAATAAAACGGGGAAAGGGGTTATGGATGGAAGAAAAAATCAGATTCGGGGGAATGGAATTTGCCAATCCGCTTCTTGCGGCGTCTTCTCCGCTGACGGAGACGGCGGGAAAAGTGCGCTGCTGTCAGGAAGCGGGGTTTGGCGGCGTGATTCTGAAAACGGCGGCGGAATATAAACGGACCGGTGAGGGATACGGAAGGAAGGTGGTGTTTCTCGGAGAAGATTATTATGCGGATGCTTCTTATGAGCGGGAGATTCTGACGGCGGAAGAAGGGCTGGCGCTTTATGAAGCCGTCAAAGCCGCCGGGAGCGGTATGGCGGTTATTCCGAGTGTGAGCGCCAATTCCATGGAGGCGGAAGACTGGCTGCGCATTTGCCGCAGATTTGAAATGCTGGGGGCAGGGCTGATACAGTTGGATTTCTTTTATCTTGGCTCCTCCATCCGGTTCGGGAACGGGGATTTTTACCGGAGGCTGGGGGAATTTCTGGCACGGCTTCAAAGCGGATTAAACGCTGTGGTGATGCCCAAGCTGAATTTTAACTTTGCTCCCCGGGAAACCTGTATGGCTTTGGCAGACTGCGGGATCGGGCAGGTTTCCCTGCTGGATTCCATCCGCGTTCCGCTGCCCGAACGGTTTGGGCTGCACCGGGATACCACCTCCTATTTCGGCAGAAAACAATTGCCGTTAACCCTTGCATATTTGCGGTGTGCGGTGGAAGCCGGGCTGGAAGTCTGTGCCGGCGGAGGCGTGTCCTGCGTGCAGGATGCGGACCTTTTATTGGAAAACGGGGCAAAACTGGTACAGACAGCATCGTTTGTCCTGAAAAACGGTTTCCGGTCCGCTCCCGTACTTCTGCACCGGACTCCGGCAGTCATTTCCGGGAATTGGCGTACATGGTGTGAGGCGGAGCGCTATGGTGGGAAGGGATGTGAATTCTGCGGATTTTGCCGGAAATGATTTCCGTGTTGATTTGCGGGATTAGGTGGACTTCTTTGGCCTTAACGGTTATAATGTGCATGGGGAACTATTTGTAACATTTGGAAAAGCGGAGGAAGACCATGTCAAACACAGAACAGAATGCCGTGCAAACGGACCAAAGTAAGATAAGGAATTTCTGCATCGTGGCGCATATCGACCACGGGAAATCGACTTTGGCAGACCGGATTATAGAGAAAACAGGACTCCTGACCAGCCGCGAGATGCAGGCGCAGGTGTTGGATAATATGGATTTGGAGCGGGAGAGGGGGATTACCATCAAGGCGCAGACGGTCCGTATCATCTATCGGGCAAAGGACGGGGAGGAATATATTTTTAACCTGATCGATACCCCCGGCCATGTGGATTTTAACTATGAGGTCAGCAGGAGCCTTGCCGCCTGTGACGGCGCAATCCTGGTGGTGGATGCGGCGCAGGGGATTGAGGCGCAGACCCTCGCCAATGTATATTTGGCGCTGGACCATAATTTGGACGTTTTCCCGGTCATTAATAAAATCGACCTGCCCAGCGCCAGACCCCAGCATGTGAAGGATGAAATCGAGGACATCATCGGAATCGAAGCACAGGATGCGCCGTTGATTTCCGCGAAAAACGGTATCGGTATCGAGGAAGTGCTGGAAGCTGTCGTGGAAAAGATTCCGGCGCCCACGGGCAGCCCGGACAACCCTTTGCAGGCGCTTATTTTCGATTCCCTGTACGATTCCTATAAGGGTGTCATTATTTTCTGCCGCATCAAGGAAGGCAGGGTGAAGAAAGGTACCGAAATCCTCATGATGGCCACCGGGGCGAAGGCGGAAGTGGTGGAAGTGGGGTATTTCGGGGCGGGACAGTTCATCCCCTGCGGGGAACTGACTGCCGGAATGGTCGGTTACATCACGGCATCCATTAAGAACGTGAAGGATACGGCGGTGGGCGATACCGTGACGGATGCGAAGAATCCGTGCAAAGAGCCGCTGCCCGGTTATAAAAAGGTAAACTCCATGGTATATTGCGGCGTGTATCCGGCAGACGGGGCAAAATACCCGGATCTTAGGGATGCGCTGGAAAAACTCCAGCTAAACGATGCCGCGCTCCGGTATGAGCCGGAAACTTCGGTAGCGCTGGGTTTCGGGTTCCGCTGCGGCTTTTTGGGGCTGCTGCATTTGGAAATTATACAGGAAAGGCTGGAACGGGAGTATAACCTGGATTTGGTGACGACGGCGCCGGGCGTTATTTATAAAGTGCATAAAAACAACGGCGACGTCATTGAGCTGACCAATCCCACAAATCTGCCGGACCCGTCGGAAATCGCTTACATGGAGGAGCCGGTGGTAAGTGCGGAAATCATGGTGACGACGGAATTCATCGGACCGATTATGGAGTTGTGCCAAGAGCGGAGGGGACGTTACCTTGGCATGGAGTATATCGAGGAAACGAGGGCGCTGTTAAAATATGAACTTCCGTTAAACGAAATCATTTATGATTTCTTCGATGCGCTGAAATCCCGTTCCAGGGGGTATGCATCCTTTGATTATGACCTGAAGGGTTATGAAGAATCCAGGCTGGTGAAACTGGATATCCTGATTAACCGCGAGGAAGTGGATGCCCTGTCCTTTATCGTACATGCGGACAGCGCCTATGAGCGCGGCAGGAAAATGTGCGAGAAATTAAAGGATGAAATCCCGCGCCATTTATTCGAAATTCCCATACAGGCAGCGGTAGGAGGCAAAATCATTGCGAGGGAAACCGTGAAGGCGATGCGCAAGGATGTGCTGGCAAAATGCTACGGCGGCGATATCACCAGAAAGAAGAAGCTGCTGGAGAAACAGAAGGAAGGCAAGAAGCGGATGCGCCAAATCGGCAGCGTGGAGATACCGCAGAAAGCCTTTATGAGCGTTTTGAAACTGGACGATAAATAAATGCCGTGGGAATGTTCGGCTGCCGGCAGCAGAATGTGAGGGGGTATCAGAATGCGGAAACTCGGAATTTATGTCCACATCCCGTTTTGTGTCAGAAAATGCAGGTATTGCGATTTCCTTTCTTTTCCGGCGGCGGAAGAAACACAATGGGCATATGTGCGTGCGCTGCAGCGGGAAATCGAAGGGGAGGCCGGGCAAAAAACAACAGGGAAAACGCTGCCGGATACGGATTTTTCCGTAGATTCGGTTTTTATCGGCGGAGGAACACCGTCGGTACTGCCGGAGGGGGCATTGGAGGAAATTTTGGACAGCCTGCGGAAATGCTGCCGTTTTTCCGTTTGCCCGGAACCGGAAATAACGGTGGAAGTCAATCCGGGGACCGTGGACAGGAGAAAGCTGGAAAGCTACCGCAAGGCAGGGGTAAACCGCATCAGCATAGGGACACAGTCCGTGCATGGGGAGGAACTGGCTTATTTGGGCCGCGTCCACAGTGCCGCGGACTTTTTCCGCACTTACGGGGAAACGGTGGAAGCCGGCTTTACCAATATCAATGTGGACATCATGGCGGCGCTGCCGGGCCAGTCCGTGGCGGATTACATGGATAACCTGTCGCAGGTTGCCGGACTTTGTCCTGCCCACATTTCCGCATACAGCCTGATTATTGAGGAGGGGACTCCTTTTTACGACCTTTACGGCGGGGAACGCTGCCGTCAGGAATCTTCCGGGACGGAAAACGGGCGCATCCTTCCGCTTCCCTCGGAGGATGAAGAACGGGAAATGTACGAACGGACGGATTCTTTTCTGCGTGAAAAAGGATACCACAGGTACGAAATTTCCAACTATGCCATGCCGGGCAGGGAGTGCAGGCACAACAAAGGCTATTGGACCAGGCAGGATTACGTGGGATTTGGTTTGGGGGCGGCATCCATGGTGGATAACGTGCGGTGGAAAAACCTTACCGGCATGGATGATTACCTGCGCCTGGCGGGCACGGAAGGCGCAGGGGTGAAACGGGAAATCCAACGTTTAAGCAGGCGGGAACAGATGGAGGAATTCCTGTTTCTTGGGTTACGGCTGACCGAAGGCATCGGACGCGGGGAATTCCGGCAGGCTTTTGGGGTCGATGTGGAGGAGGTGTATGGTACGGTTTTGGGGAAATTGTGTGCACAGGGATTGTTGGAAACGGATGGGAGGATACGGCTGACGGATTATGGGAGGGATGTCAGTAATTATGTGATGGCGGAATTCCTGTTGGAATAGTGTGGGGGGACGCAGAAGAAAAGAGCGGAATCCCCTGCCCGGTTTGTCCCTGCCGCCCCGTGTTTCCCTGCCTGCCGCTGTTCAAACCTGATGGCAAAAATGGGCTATTTCTAATTGTTCCCAAAGGGTGGTTTATGACCACGGCGGCGAAACTCCTCACACGGGATTTCCCGTTCCGTGAAAT
>CANTGP010000144.1 GCA_947653315.1 uncultured Lachnospiraceae bacterium | reverse complement strand
GTAGTAAAACCTTTAAAGCAAAATTTTATAAAATGGAATTGGGGTAAACTTATGCACATAAGGAAAACCGGGCAAGGATGCCCGGTTCAGCCCGATGCGGCAAGGACCTCCTTTTGGCGCGTCGGCGTCGTCCTTACTGGTTGTCCTTGGCGTTTATGATGCCGGAAAGCCGGTCCATTCCGGTTTGTACATTTTCCATGGAACCGAGAATGATTTGTACACCGGATGCCTGTTCCTGCGTGGAAGCGCTGATTTCGGTGGTGTTTTCCACGGAGGTGCGTGAAATGTCTTCTACCTGCTTCATGGCATGCTGTAAATTGTCTTTGATGTTGACGATGTTTGCAAGTTCATCCTTCAGTAAATCAATTACGGATATGACTTGTTCCGAGGAGTGGAGGATGGCGTCAAAAATATGTACGGTATCGTCCAGTTGTACGTTGGATTCGTTGACGATGGTGTTGTTGGAATCCATCAGGCCGGTAATTTCCTTGACCGTGAAAATAATGTCTTTTAAGATGGCGTCAATTTTTTGGGTCGCCGTGGAGGATTCGCTGGACAGAGAGTTGATTTCGTCCGCGACTACGGCAAAGCCTTTTCCGGCTTCCCCTGCCCTTGCGGCTTCAATGGCTGCATTTAAGGCGAGCAGGTTTGTCTGTTTTGCAATCTGACCGATGCTTTCGATGATTTCCCCGATGGAGCTGGATTTCTGTGCCAACAGGGTGACGCCTTCCGATGCTTTCTTTGTGGATTCGATGTTCTCGCGGAATTTCTTTGCGAGTTCCGTAATGGACCGGATGCCTTCGTCGTTCTTTTCTTTTAACAGTTTCATGTTTTCCACGGTTTGGGAAACCCGTTCTTCGGAGTTGACAATCATGTCGTTTAAGTCGTTGAAAATCTGGAGGCTTCCTTCCACCTGCTGGATCTGTGTGTTCGCGTTGCCGGAAATTTCTTCCGTGGATGCGGCAATCTGCGTTGTGCTGGCTTCAAAACCGTGCAGGGAATCGTAAATGCTTTCGGAGGAACTCTGTAAACCTTCAAAAGCGCCGCGGATGTTTTCCAGCATTTCTTCCGCTTCGTGTTCTTTGGTTTCCACGGTTTGGAACAGGGTACGCGCCCTTAATACGATCATGACGGAAACAAGGATTGCCAGGACGTATACCATTAACGCGAAAATCCATATGGGCAGGGTGTACATTGCCAAATATGCCTGCGGGAAAAGGATCATGGCGATGACATTGGGGATGACGGTGGCAATGCTGCATACCTTTATCACGGATAAATCGTAATAAGGAACGGATAAAAACAATACAAGGAAATATGCTTCCACCATGGCGCCGAAACAGGCGGGTGTTCCTAATACGATGACAATTGCCCCGCAAACCGGCAAAATGGAAATGTATATGTATTTGGCATATTTTCCGAGAACCTTTTCCAGGGCTTTGGTAATCAGGCAGGTGGCAACCATAATAAGCGCGATACTGTCTTTTGCCTGACCGCCGTTAAAAAGCAGTACATAAACAAATGCGACGACCGGTATTATGGCTAAAAAGATGAACATAATCAAATTCATTCGTTTTTCTTCGTTTTTTAAAATTTCAAGGTTCATAATTCATTTCTCCTTCTGTTTTTTGTTTCTGCAGGCAGCGGAATGGGGAAATGCGCCTGCAAAGCGCTTCTTGCGCCTTCGGCGTTTGGTTTACGCCATATAATTTTAGATATAAATAAAATATTTTAGAATAATTAAATTTCGTCCCCTCCTTTGATATTTTTTTATAGTTTGGGTATGCGGTTTTGCGCCAAACATCCCAATTTATCATATTTCATAAAAAAATATTATATAGTAATATTTTTTATTACACTATTGTACCATGCAACGGAGAAATAAACAATATTTTGTTCATGATTTTCCGGATGGATTGCTGTTTTTTGTTGCTTTTTATGCACAGCCCCGTGCAGAGGAATATGCCGCTAAAGCGGCGCGGCGCACGGAGCGCGCGGCGAGCAGGGGAAAAACTTTTTCCCCTGCTCGATTACCCACGCCGGCTTCGGGGTGTTTTGGTGCATGGGATGTGCAAAAATCCGGGGGCACCGTGTGTGCTTCACAAAGCGTGTTATGGGACACGGAGCGGAGCATATTATTTTTCCCGGAATATTTGCAGAAAATACGCAAATGTCCTAGACTTGCTATTTAATGTATGATAAAATATTTTAGTAAAGATTAACACGCTTTATTTTTGGAGGAGAAACCATGGAGAATCTGGAATTACAAAAAAAAGCCAATGAGGTGCGAAAAGGGATTGTGACAGCGGTTCACAGTGCGAAAGCGGGACATCCGGGCGGTTCTTTGTCTGCGGCAGATGTGTATACTTATCTGTATTTTGAGGAAATGAACATTGATCCGGCGAATCCTAAGATGGAGGACAGGGACCGTTTTGTACTGTCCAAGGGACATACGGCGCCGGGGTTATATTCCACGCTGGCAAACAGGGGATTTTTCCCGGTGGAGGATTTGACCACGCTGCGTAAGCTGGGTTCCTATTTACAGGGACATCCGGACATGAAACACATTCCGGGCGTGGATATGTCCAGCGGATCGTTGGGACAGGGCATTTCCGCGGCGGTGGGGATGGCGCTTGGCGCGAAGATGAACGGAAAGGATTTCCGCGTGTACACGCTGCTCGGCGACGGGGAACTGGAAGAAGGCCAGGTATGGGAGGCTTCCATGTTTGCCGGACACAGGAAACTGGATAACCTTGTGGTTATCGTGGATAACAATGGTTTGCAGATTGACGGTAAGATAGATGATGTATGTTCTCCTTATCCCATAGATAAGAAATTTGAAGCGTTCAATTTCCATGTGATCAATGTGGATGCCCATGATTTTGACGCTTTGAGGAGCGCTTTTAAGGAGGCGCGTGAAACGAAGGGTATGCCCACGGCAATCATTGCCCACAGCCTGAAAGGAAAAGGCGTTTCCTTTATGGAAGGTTCGGTGGACTGGCATGGCAAGGCTCCGAACGATGAGCAGTATGCGGTAGCAATGGCAGACTTGGAAAGGATAGGTGAAGAACTATGTCAGAAGTAAAGAAGATTGCGACGAGGGAAAGTTACGGAAATGCGTTGGTGGAACTGGGGGCGGAATACCCCAATTTAGTGGTATTGGATGCGGATTTGGCGGCAGCGACCAAGACGGGCGTGTTTAAGAAGGCATATCCTGACAGGCATATTGACTGCGGTATTGCGGAATGCAATATGGTGGGCATTGCGGCAGGGCTTTCCACCACGGGCTTGATTCCTTTTGTAAGCTCTTTTGCCATGTTTGCGGCAGGACGTGCTTTTGAACAGGTACGTAACTCGGTAGGATATCCCCACCTGAACGTAAAAATCGGTGCGACCCATGCGGGTATCACGGTAGGCGAAGACGGCGCGTCCCACCAGTGCAACGAGGATATTGCGTTAATGCGGACGATTCCCGGTATGGTTGTAATGTGTCCGGCGGACGATATCGAAGCGAAAGCTGCGGTGAGGGCTGCGGTGGAGCATGAAGGTCCCGTGTTCATCCGTTTCGGGCGTGCGGCATGTCCGGTAATCAACGACAGACCGGATTACAAATTTGAAATCGGAAAAGGAACGGTGGTCCGGGAAGGAACGGACGTTACCATCGTGGCTACCGGAATCTGTGTGGGAAGCGCTTTGGAAGCGGCGGAGAAACTGGCGGAAGAAGGCGTGAGCGCGGAAGTGATTAACATCTGCACGATTAAACCTTTGGACGAAGAATTGATTGTCGCATCGGCGAAGAAGACGGGAAAAGTGGTAACGGCAGAGGAGCATTCCGTCATCGGCGGCCTGGGCAGTGCAGTCTGCGACGCACTTTGCAAGGCGGCTCCCGTACCGGTATGCAAAATCGGTATGCAGGATGTATTCGGCGAGTCCGGTTCCGCGGCGGCTTTGGTGGAGAAATACGGTTTGGACGGCGCAGGGGTATATAAAACGGTGAAAGAATTCATCGGAAAGTGAGAATAGAATGGAAAAGCTGGTTTTATCACCTTCTATTTTGGCGGCGGATTTTTCCGTGCTGGGAAAGCAGATCAGGGAAGCGGAAAGCGCCGGGGCGCAGTATCTTCATATCGATGTGATGGACGGCAGCTTTGTCCCGTCGATTTCCTTCGGGATGCCGGTGGTGTCTTCCATCCGCGGGCTTACGGATATGGTGTTTGACGTGCATCTGATGATAGAGAAGCCGGAGCGGTATGTGGAGGAATTTGCCCGGATAGGGGCGGATATCATTACGTTTCATTTGGAAGCCACGGACCGGCCGGACGAGGTAATCGCTAACATACATAGCCTGGGTAAAAAGGCGGGGTTGTCCATCAAACCGGCGACCCCTGTGGAAGCGGTTCTTCCTTTCATCGAAGGGATTGACATGCTGCTCGTCATGACGGTGGAACCCGGTTTCGGGGGGCAAAGTTACATCCCGGCATCCACCGGGCGTATCCGCCGGGCAAGGGAGCTTTTCGGGCAGCACGGCCTGCAGACGGATATCCAGGTGGACGGCGGCATTACGGTGGATAACGTACATGTGGCGCTGGAAGCGGGAGCGAATGTCATTGTGGCAGGAAGCGCCGTGTTTCGGGGAGCTATCGGCGCCAACGTGAAAAATATGTTCGGGGAATTTGAAAAATTCCGGAATACGCAGGCGTAAGCCGTTTGGGCAGATAAGTTTACGGATTTAAAAAAATCCCTGCTTTCTCCTGTTGGGGGAGACGGCAGGGATTTTTTGTGTTATGATAATAGGGTGTTTGCGGAAAGAAAAATACCGATATGACGCAAAAGGAAGTAATAAAGGAAGAAAGAAGGAACAGGGAATGTATAAGAAATTGGGACGGAACGATGCCTGCTGGTGCGGGAGCGGGAGAAAATACAAGGTCTGCCATGAAAGATTTGACGAGAGGGTCATCAAGTACCAAATGGAAGGGCATATCATTCCGGACAGGGATATGATAAAGACAAAGAAGCAGATTGACGGTATCCGGGAAAGCGGACTGCGTAACATTGCGGTTTTGGATTATGTGGCGGAGAATATCCGGGTTGGAATGAATACGGAGGAAATCAACCGCATGGTCTATGAGAAGACGAAGGAACTGGGCGGGATACCGGCGCCGCTTCATTATGACGGTTATCCCAAGAGCGTATGCACTTCCGTAAACAGCCAGGTCTGCCATGGGATACCTTCCGAGGATGTGATTCTGCAGGAAGGGGATATTGTCAATGTGGATATTTCTACCATATATAAAGGCTTTTTCTCGGACTCCTCCCGCATGTTCTGTATCGGTGAAATATCCAAAGAAGCGGCGGATTTGGTCCGTATTGCAAAGGAGTGCATGGAGAAAGGAATCGAGCAGGTGAAACCCTGGTGTTTTCTCGGCGATATGGCGGATGCGGTGAACAGCCATGCCAAGGCAAACGGATGCAGTGTCGTGCGGGATATCGGCGGACACGGCGTGGGCATCGAATTTCATGAGGACCCTTTTGTCAGCTATGTGACTAAAAAAGGGACGGAAATGTTAATGGTGCCGGGGATGGTATTTACCATTGAGCCGATGGTGAACCAGGGAACGGACGAGATTTATGTGGACGACGACAACGGATGGACCGCCTATACCGACGACGGAAAATTGTCGGCGCAATGGGAAGTTACGGTGGCGGTGACGGAAGACGGATGTGAGGTTTTGGCATATTAAAGGCATGTGCAGCGGGTATTGGATGGGAGGAACGTTCCATGGCAAGAACGGTGGCAATCGGAATCCAGGATTTTAGTAAAATCATCGAAAATAATTATTTTTATGTGGATAAAACTGCTTTTCTCAGGGAATGGTGGGAAAGCGGGGATGAAGTGACGATGATTACAAGACCGCGCCGGTTCGGAAAGACGTTGACGATGAGTATGACGGAACAGTTTTTTTCCGTAGGGTATGCGGACCGGGGGGATTTGTTTGAAGGGCTGGATATTTGGAAAGAGGAAAAATACCGTCGGCTGCAGGGAACCTATCCGGTGATAAGCCTTTCGTTTGCCAATGTAAAGGAACGGGATTACCGGTCGGCGAAACAGAGAATTGGGCAGCTTCTTACCGATTTGTACGGAAGGAATTATTTCCTTTTGGAGAGCGGTCTGCTGACGGAGGCGGATAAAAAATACTTTCTGAGCGTCGGCATGGATATGCCGGAAGTAGTGGCTACTTCTGCCCTTTATAAGCTGTCGGATTTTTTGTGCCGGTATTATAAGAAAAAAGTAATCCTGCTCTTGGACGAGTATGATACGCCGATGCAGGAAGCCTACGTAAACGGTTATTGGGAGGAACTGGTGCAGTTTGCCAGAAACCTTTTTCATTCCGGTTTTAAGACAAATCCGTGGTTGGAACGGGCGCTTATGACTGGAATTACGAGGGTAAGCAAAGAGTCGGTATTTTCGGACTTAAATAACATAAAAGTAGTAACGGCAACATCGGATGAATATGCGGTAACGTTTGGTTTTACGGAAGAAGAAGTATTTGCATCCATGGATGAATATGGATATGATGATAAGAATACCGTAAAATGCTGGTATGACGGATTTGTATTTGGCCGTCATAAGGATATCTATAATCCATGGTCGATTTTAAATTATTTGGATAAGGGGAAGGTGGCCGCATATTGGGCAAATACAAGTTCCAACAGTCTCGTGGGAAAATTAATCCGGGAGGGAAGCAAGGGGCTCAAGCAGTCTTTTGAACGTTTGCTGAACGGGGAGCACATATTGACGCCCATTGACGAGCAGATTGTTTACAGCCAGTTGGACTGGGACGAACAAGCGATATGGAGTCTGCTGCTGGCAAGCGGCTATTTAAAAGTATTGGGACATGGGGAATATGATTCGGAAGAACTTTTGTTGCCGGAATACGAATTGGCATTGACGAACCATGAAGTAAGCCTGATGTTTAAAGGTATGGTAAAGAAATGGTTCGCGGTTAGTCTTTCGGATTATAATGATTTTGTAAAAGCGATGCTGGCAGGCGATTTGGAATCCATGAATGAATACATGAATCGGATTGCATGTGAAATGTTCAGCTTTTTCGATACCGGAAAGCGCGCATCGGAGAGGTCGGAGCCGGAACGATTTTACCATGGGTTTGTTTTGGGACTGATGGTGGAGCTGGGAGGAAGATATTCCGTTACGTCTAACCGGGAAAGCGGGTTTGGACGATACGATATTATGCTGGAACCGGGGGACGGGGAGAAGAATGCATATATCATTGAGTTTAAAGTATATAATCCGAAAAAAGAGGGGACACTGGAAGACACGGTATGCGCGGCACTTGA
>CANTGP010000143.1 GCA_947653315.1 uncultured Lachnospiraceae bacterium | reverse complement strand
ATTAAACTGGGAATATAAAGGAGAAGGGCGATGAAATTACTGACATTTACGGTACCGTGCTTTAATTCGGAAGGGTATCTGCCAAAATGTGTGGAATCCCTGCTGGCAGGCGGGGATGACGTGGAGATCATCCTTGTGGATGACGGTTCTACCGACGGTACGGCAGTGATGGCGGATGAATACGAAAAGAAATATCCGTCCATGGTAAAGGCGGTGCATAAGGAGAACGGCGGACACGGTTCCGCGGTCAATACGGGGCTGGAACATGCCACCGGGCTGTTTTTCAAGGTGGTGGACAGCGACGACTGGGTGAAGGAGAGCGCTTACCGGCAGATATTGGAAACCCTGCGGGAACTGGCGGGCGGGGAGCAGGCGCTTGACATGTTGATTAGCAATTTCGTATATGAGAAAGAGGGGGAGAAGAAGAATAAAGTGATGCGCTACCGCCATGCGCTTCCCGAAAACCGAATTTTCACATGGAATGAGGTGCACCATTTCCACAAAGGACAGTATATTCTGATGCATTCCGTCATTTTCCGCACGAAGCTGTTAAGGGACTGCGGGCTTACGCTGCCGGAGCATACGTTTTACGTGGATAACCTGTTCGTGTTCGAACCGCTTCCTTTTGTCAGGAATATGTATTACATGGATGTGAATTTCTACCGTTATTATATCGGGCGGGAAGGGCAGTCCGTGAACGAAACCGTCATGATTTCGCGGATTGACCAGCAAATCCGGGTAAATAAACGGATGGTGGATTACCTGTCGGAAAATGTCCCGAAGCGGAAAGGAAGCCGGAAGCTGCGCAATTACATGATTAATTACCTGGAAATCATCACCACCGTTTCGTCCATTATGCTGATACGCGGCGGAACGGAGGAACACTTGCAGAAGAAGAAGGAACTTTGGGATTATATCAAACAGAAAGACCGTTTTCTGTATGGCAGGCTCAGGTACGGGATTTTGGGCAATTCCATGAACCTGCCGGGGAAGGGCGGGCGTAAAATATCGGTGGAAGGCTACCGGATCTGCCAACGGTTCTTTAAGTTTAATTAGTTTACCTGCGGCGTTGCTTTCTTGCGTGCGCGGACACGTTCCCGGTACACCGCGAGGATATCGTATTTGTAAGTTACGCCGTACATGACCGCCGCCATGACGAGTCCGGTGATAACGTCAAACGCGGAATGCTGTTTGATGAACATGGTGGACAGTACGATGGAGATGCATAATACAAGCGAACAGAGACACAGCTTCCGCTTCCCGGCAAGCCGGCTGTTGCGGATGACCGCTATGTGTGCGCCCAAAGCGTTGTATACATGGATGCTGGGCCACAGGTTAGTGGGCGTATCCGTGCGGTATAAATGTGCCACCATGGCGGTCAGTATATTGTCCCTCGGCATCACGGCCGGGCGCAGATGGTGCCCGTTGGGAAACAGCGTGGATATAACGAGGAAAACGGTCATGCCCGTAAACAGGAAAATACAAGTACGGAAATAATCGTCCTTATCCTTAAAGAACAGCCACGCAACCACGAGGGCGACGTAAGCGAACCAAAGGAAATACGGGATGACAAACCATTCGCAAAACGGAATATGATCGTCCAGGGATACATGGATGACCTTATAATGCGTCGTCACGTTACGCTCCAGCCAAAGGAACCACGTCATATAGATGATGCCGTAAAGCAAAAGCGGAACGGCATGTTTGTATTTTTGGTAAAAATTGCCTAATTTTGTATGTTCCGTAATGTCATTTTTGCATATTTTCAAAATCAGATGTTTCATAACAACCCCTCTTTGCAGTATATGTGATAGGTGATGTGGTAATGCTTCCGGCCGGCGGTAAAAACAGTCGGACAAATCCGTTACATCATCATGCGGATTTGCCGGCCGGTGCAGGTAACCGTGATCTCGTCCGCCCTGCGGGAAACTTCCCCGTCCGTATGTACCCACAGCGGCATGGAGGAATGCAGGACGGCTTTCGATGCGGCATAATGCCGGATGGCGGGGAACATGTAGTGTTTCCCGAAAAATGCCGTGGGAAGGGCGAACAATATCACTGCTTTCGGAATCCTGCCGACCACGCACAAATCCAGCCTGCCGTCCGTGGCATCCGCCATGGGACAAAACTTAAAACCGCCGCCCTCATACCGGTGGATCATAAATGCCGTAAACAGGAAACGGTGAAAATGTACCGGTTCTTTCGCATCATCCAAATAGATGTCACAGGAAACGGATTTCGCCGCCGCCAATTGTTTCAATGCGATGGAAAGGTAAGTCAGTTTGCCAAGCCCCATCCGGTTCAGTGTTTTCTTAAAACGGGAGGAAAGCGCTTCTTCACAGACTGCCGCATCGAAACCGATGCCGCTGCTGACCGCAAAATACCTGCGCTCTTTCCCGGTGTCCGCATCTTCATTTTTATCTGTATTTCCGCCTGCATTTCCATAAGTAAGCGTACCCAAATCGAGTGTGCGGACGACATCTCCCTTTAATATGGTTTCCAAAATAAGCGCCGGGTCTTTCGGCAGACCCAAATCCCTTGCCAAATCGTTGCTGGAGCCGGTGGGGATATAGCCGAGCCATATTCCGTTAAAATCCGCAATCCCCTGCAGCGCTTCGTTGACGGTACCGTCCCCGCCGAGGAGAATGAGCTTTAGCGGCGCGGCATCCGCGGGATGTCTGTCCGGTGCGGTCAGTTTTGCCACAAGCCGCGTAACATGTCCGGCGCCTTTGGAAAAGACGACACGGTACGGGATGTTTCTCTGCCGGAAAACCGGTTCCAACTCCGCCCACAATTTCCGTCCCCTTCCCGATTTGGAAGCGGGATTGACAATAATATAGTACATGGCATGCCTCTTTTGTTGTTTTTGCTTTGAAATCTTTCCCCATTGTATCAGCATTTGTTTATGAAGTAAAGAATAGTTTTCATATAATTTTCTTAATTTTTCTAAAATTAAAATGTGGTTTTCATCCGGCACAATTTATGGTATACTTCAACATATGTTTTGATAAGGAGTTGTTCCTAACTAAGAAAAAGGAAGAAAAACGGAGGAATCGGAATATGTATTCATTTGATGAAGTGAAAAACGTGGATCCGGAAGTCGCACAGGCGATTGTGGACGAGCAGGAGAGGCAGAACAGCCATATTGAGCTGATTGCATCGGAAAACTGGGTGAGTAAGGCGGTTATGGCGGCAATGGGCAGTCCGCTGACCAATAAATATGCGGAAGGGTATCCGGGGAAAAGGTATTACGGCGGCTGCGGCTGCGTGGACGTGGTGGAGAACCTTGCCATCGAAAGGGCGAAAGAACTGTTCGGCTGTGATTATGCCAACGTGCAGCCCCATTCCGGCGCACAGGCGAACCTTGCGGTACAGTTTGCCATCTGCAATCCGGGCGATACCATCATGGGCATGAACCTTGACCACGGCGGGCATCTGACCCATGGCAGCCCGGTAAATATTTCCGGGAAATATTTTAAAATCGTACCTTACGGGGTTAACGACGAAGGATTTATCGATTACGGAAAATTACAGGAGATTGCGCTGGAGGCAAAGCCGAAAATGATAATTGCCGGGGCCTCCGCTTACGCAAGGACTATCGATTTCGGAAAATTCAGGGAAGTTGCGGACGAGGTGGGCGCTGTCCTTATGGTGGATATGGCGCACATAGCAGGTCTTGTGGCGGCAGGGCTCCATCCGAGTCCGATGCCCTATGCGGACGTGGTGACGACAACGACCCATAAGACATTGCGCGGACCCCGCGGGGGGCTGATCCTGTGCAACCAGGAAGCGGCAGACAAATATAACTTTAACAAAGCCGTATTCCCCGGTATCCAGGGCGGTCCGCTGATGCATGTGATCGCGGCAAAGGCGGTATGTTTTAAGGAAGCGCTCAGCGACGGGTTTAAGACTTACCAAAAGGGGATTGTGGATAATGCACAGGCGCTCTGCAAGGGATTGATGGACCGGGGAATTAAGATTGTTTCCGGCGGTACGGACAATCACCTGATGCTGGTAGACCTGACGAATTTTGATTTGACGGGCAAGGCGGTGGAAAAGCTGTTGGATGAAGCGCATATTACGGCGAATAAAAACACCATCCCCAACGATCCGAAATCCCCGTTTGTGACCAGCGGCATCCGTCTCGGTACCCCGGCAGTTACGTCCAGGGGCATGGATACGGCGGACATGGAGAGGATTGCGGAAGCGATTGCGTTTGTCATTAAGGAAGGCGAGGTAGGGATTCCGAAGGCAAGGGCAATCGTACAGGAATTGACGGATAAATATCCTCTTATATAAAAAGACGGATAAAAAGACAGGACACGGAAAAGGGCGGTAAAACGTCCTTTTTCCGTGCCCTGTCTTTTTTGGGAATATGCCGTTAAGGCGGCGCACGGGTCGCGCGGCGGTTGGAGAGAAAAACCTTTTCCTGCCTGATTTGTCCTTTGTACTGTTGAAAATGCACAAAAGACGGAAGAAAAGGGTTGAAAAGTATATGTAATATGTTAAAATATAATTGTGTGCATGGAGACAGTTTGTGTAAGATGTCCCCATGCAGAAATAGGATGCGGCATGTGCCATATGCACAGGCGCCCCAACGGCTGTATTAGGCATGGAGCTTGTTTCATTGCCGGGGGAATAAAAAAGCGGGGAAATAAGGGAATTTTATGCCAAGGAGGAGAATTGGATGAGTATGGAAACGGAGGCATTGGTTTATACAAATGAAAATTGTATCGGGTGCAATAAGTGTATTTCCGCATGTCCGGTGCTTACCGCAAATTATGCGGTAGAGGAGAACGGATCCAATAAAATCGTGGTGGACGGGAAAGCGTGCATTAGTTGCGGGGCATGTTTTGATGCCTGTGAGCATGAAGCGAGGAGCTTCCGGGACGATACCGAACGCTTTTTTGCGGATTTGAAAAAGGGGGAGAAGATTTCCCTGCTGCTGGCGCCGGCATTTTTGGCGAATTATCCGAAGGAGTATGCATCCGTGCTGGGCGGGCTGAAGAACCTGGGCGCCAACCATATCATCAGCGTGAGTTTCGGGGCGGATATTACCACTTGGGGTTACATTAAATACATTACGGAGCATAATTTTAAGGGAGGGATTTCACAGCCCTGTCCGGCGGTGGTCGGTTACATCGAGAAATACGTGCCGGAGCTGATTCCGAAGCTGGTTCCGGTCCATTCCCCGTTGATGTGCGCCGCCATTTACGTGAAGAAATACATGAAGCTGCCGGATAAACTGGCATTTATCAGTCCGTGCATAGCGAAGAAAAACGAAATCGAAGACCCGAATACATATGGCTATGTTTCCTATAACGTGACGTTTGAGCATCTGATGGAATATGTGCGCAAACACAATATCAAAGGATCGGATGTTTCCGATGAAATCGAGTACGGTCTTGGCTCCATCTATCCGATGCCCGGCGGTTTAAAGGAAAATGTGTATTGGTTCTGCGGGGAAGAAGTGTTTGTGCGCCAGGTAGAGGGCGAGAAGCATATGTATGAATTTTTGGAGGATTACCGGGAACGGGTGCTGAAAGGCAAACAGCTTCCTTTTATGGTGGATGCTTTAAACTGCGCCAACGGCTGCGTGTACGGTACGGCAATTGAAGCCAGGAAAGCCGAAGATGACGATAACCTGTATGCCCTTTGGGAAATCAGGGAAAAAAGCAAGCGGAACGGAATGAACCATCCTTTTGCAAAGGGGCTTTCCCCGAAACAAAGGCTGCGCAAATTAAACAGCCAGTTCTCGAAGCTGGATATCAATGATTTTATCCGGAAATATACCGACCATTCCAAGGAAATCGTTATTAAGAAGCCGAACGAGGCGGAATTGGAGGAGATTTTCCGGAGCATGGAAAAAGGGACGGTGCAGGAAAAGAAGATTAACTGTTCCGCATGCGGTTATGAGACCTGTACGAAGATGGCAAAGGCAATTTACAACGGCTGCAATACGAAAACCAACTGCCTGCATTACATGAAAAATACCATTGAAATCGAAAAGGAAACGGCAGAAGCGCTTTCCAAAGAAATGCAGGATAAAAATGAGATTATTGAACGGAAGAACCGGCAGATTTCCGATTTGGTGGAAGAAGTCAGCCAGGATTTCGAGCTTTTGGATAAATCCATCCATGAGATGGCGCTTGGAAACAACAACAACGCGGAGGAAAGCACCGGCATCAACATGCTGATGATGGAAGTGGTGGAGTTCAGCGAGCAGTTAAAAGGGTCGCTGGAAATCATTGAAACGCTGACCCACAGTCTGCAGAGCAATAACGAGGAAATTACAAACGTGGCGGACGAGACGAATCTTCTTTCGCTGAACGCCAGCATAGAGGCGGCGCGTGCGGGAAGCGCGGGCAGGGGATTTGCCATTATTGCGGAGAACATCAAGAAACTGGCGGATTCCTCCAAGGACACGGCGGCGGACAGTGAAGCGAACCAGGCGAAAATCGGGGAAGCCGTGGAAACACTGATGGCGAAGGCGGACCAGCTCATCCGGATTATCGACGGCGTCAACCAAAGGGTTATGAGCCTGGCGGCAGCCACGGAGGAAATCGCCGCGGCAACCACCGAAGTAGGGGAAGTATCCACCAGGTTAAAAGAGAAAATGGAAGAACTGGTTCAATAACCCAGTTCTTCCGCTACAAAATATACTTTAATCCGTCCTTTGATGCCGCTGCGGCGTGTGATGACAATTTGGTTGCACATGCAGTCGGGGGAAAGGCAGTCGTTGCAGTAACCGGTGGCATTGCAGGGCGTTTGGCGGTTTAAGCGTTTGGCGTTGGGAGGGGAAGCGAAGTTGCGCACCCTTTCCAGTCCTGCCGCGATATCGGTAACGATTTTGTTCATGCCGACGACTAAGATGACGTTTTGCGGTCCGTGGATTAAACATGCCACGCGGTTGCCGGTGCCGTCTATGTTGACCAGTTCGCCGGTCAGTGTCACGGCATTGGAACTCATCAGGTAGTAGTCGGAAAGGACTGCCTGTGCATACAGTTTCCTGCTTTCTTCCGGTGTGGTAGCGCTAAACCGGTCGATAAGCCGATAGTTTCCGTTTTTGATCCGGTCCATCAGGCCGGATTCTTTTATGGATTCGCTTCCGCCCCAGGAAACGGTGCTTTGTTCGGGAATGGATGCGAGAATGGCATCCACGCAGGATGCGCGGTCCTCAAAAAAATATCCTTCCATTCCCCTTTGTTCCAGGTTTTTGATAATGGTTCCGGTGGCTGTCTGAAAGGCAGCTTGTTTGTGTGTCATATGGTTTGCCTCCTTATCGGTTTACTTTTTGTATGATGATTATAACCGATTTTGGCGGGTGTGGGAAGGGGCAGTCTGCTCCGGCCACGGAAAT
>CANTGP010000142.1 GCA_947653315.1 uncultured Lachnospiraceae bacterium | reverse complement strand
GTACAATGATATCACGACTTTTCCACAGACCGGCATCGGGCAGGTGTTCCATCTGTTCCTGAAGCCGGAAGTGGAGGTCAGGAATCATGCGAAGAACGGCAGAAGTACCAAGAGCTTTATTGATGAATCCAGATTATCGGTGATTTACAACCGCATATCGGAAGGGGATTTCCTGTTTATCCAGTTCGGGCATAACGACGAAAAAGAAGCGGACCCGGACCGGTATACGGAACCTTTCGGCGGATATATGGCGAATTTGGAGAAATTCGTCCGGGCGGCAAGGGACAAAAAGGCATGGCCGGTGTTAATCACGCCTTTGGAAAGAAGATGTTTTGTGGACGAACACCGTTTGGGTGCGGGAGAACATGGTCCTTATGTGGAAGCCATGAAGCAGACTGCGGAAAAATTGGATGTACCTTTGATCGACCTATATAGTATGAGCCGCGCGGAAATGGAAAAAGCGGGTGAGGAAAAGACGAAGGAATGGTATATGCACCTGCCGGAAGGCGTCTATCCATACCATATGGAAGGACTCGCGGACAATACCCACCTGAAATATCAGGGGGCGGTAGTATACGGAGGCTGTATTGCAAGAGGGCTTAAGGAATTGGGCGGCAGGTACGGCGAGCTATTAGTGGCTTGGGATTGATGTCCTGAGCCATTTTTTCAACAGGCCGGTTTTTTCATATGGAAAACGGAAATACAAAAGGAGGGATTTGGGTATGAAGCTGCAGGAAGCCATCGAACAGGGAAATTTGGAGGAAGTGAAGCGGATTTTGGCGCAAGATCCGCCGGTCATCGATGAAAAGACGCCGGAGGGCATTCCGCTATGCCTGTACGCGGCGAAAACGGGAAACCTCGCGCTGGTTCAATATATCGTGGAATATTCACGGGCGAGTATGAATACGGTGGACGGGGAGAACCGGACGATTCTTCATTACGGGGCGATGTCGGGGGACGTGGAATTGAACCGCTATTTGGTGGAAAAGGTGGGCATGGACATTACCGCCGGGGATAAGAATTTGGTGACGCCTTACCAAATTGCATGGGAAAACGGGCATCAGGAGCTTCTTGCTTATTTCGGGGAGCAGGTTGGTGCTGCCTATGGGGATATGTACCATAATCCCATCCGCACGGGAATGTTTCCCGATCCTTCCATTGTAAGGGTAGGGGAAGATTATTACATGGTGAATTCCTCGTTTATCTTTTTCCCCTGTATTCCGGTATCCCATTCCAGGGATTTGGTGCATTGGGAAATTATCGGTCATGCCATTACGAATCCCGAATGGGCGGGGCTGGAAGAACTGGAAGGGGGAAGGGGGTATTGGGCGCCGGATATTTCTTATGACAACGGTACGTTTTATATTACGGCGACTTACCGCCTGAACGATACGGGTACGGTTTACCGGAAACAGATCGTAGTTTCTTCCGACAAGCCGGAAGGTCCTTACAGCGAGCCTGCCATCATCGATGAGGACGGCATTGATCCCTCGATTTTCCATGAAGACGGCAGGCATTATATGCTGTTAAACCGCGGGGCGAGGATTTTTGAATTAAGCGCCGACTGTAAGAGGCAGATATCGGAAGCGCGTCTGTTGTATTACGGTCATCAGAAACGTGCGCCGGAGGGACCGCATCTTTTAAAAAAGGACGGATATTATTATCTTTTTCTTGCGGAAGGCGGTACGGGGCCGGGACACCGGATCAGCGTGGCGCGCAGCAGGGAACTGACGGGGAATTACGAGCCGTGTCCTTATAACCCGATTATGCGGCAAACGGACGAAAAGGCGGGGATTCAGCGCTGCGGGCACGGGAAACCGGTATGCACCCAAAACGGGGAGTGGTATATGGTTTACCTCTGCGGCAGGATGATCGGGAACGGATACAGTATGCTCGGACGGGAAACGGCATTGGATCCCGTGACATGGACGGCGGACGGCTGGCCGGTGGTAAACGGGTTGAAGGGGCCCAGCGTATTGCAGAAAAAGCCGGACCTTCCCTTATGGGAGAAGCAGCGGGAAACGGGGAGCGGCATCCGTACCATGGACTGGGTGACGCCCCGCGCACCGGAGCCGGACGGGGTACGGATGGGTGCGGACGGAACGTTCCGTGTAAAGGGAAGCCGGTATCCGTTGGCGCGGGTGGAAGCCAGGAATATCCTCTTGCGCCGGCAGACTTCCTTCCGTTTTACGGCGCAGGCGTTCCTGCGGATTCCGCAGCTTGTGCAGGGTCAGGAAGCGGGGCTTACCTGTTATTACGATGAAAATACATGGGTCTGCTTTTTCCTCGGCAGGGACGGGGACGGGTATTTCCTTCAGGTAAAAGAACATATCGGTACGGAGGATATCTGCCATGAAAAGCTGGCGTGTAAAGAGCCGGAGGAGCGGCTGGCAGGGCAGACGTTGACCCTGCGCGTGGATACGGATTATCTGCAAAGGGAGTTTTCATTTAAGCTGTCCGGGGAGGAAACGCAGGCGGCACGGCTTGAAAACGTGTATTACCTGTGCGACGAGGGAATCCGTATGGGGAAACGGTTTACCGGCGCCATGGTGGGGATGTATGCCTATGCGGGGGAACGGGAGCTTTACGCGGAATTTGACGGATTCACCTACCGGGAGCCGGAGGGGTGAGGCATGACGAAAAAGATTAACAGGGATTTGATTTTGAACGGAAATATGGTGAGCGCCATACTTTCCATTGCCATTCCGGTGGTAATCAACAGCTTCCTGCAGACGATGTACAACCTGACGGATACCTATTGGCTGGGAAAACTGGGAACGGAGGAACTGGCGGCGATTAATTTGGTGACGCCGTTACAGAATATTGTGGTGAATTTCGGCACGGGCATCACCGTGGCCGGTTCCGTGCTGATAGCCCAGTACATCGGGGCAAAGCAGGATGAGGATGCCAAGAGCATGGCAAACCAGATTTTTGCCTGTGCCATGATTTTTTCCGTGGCCTGTGCCGTCGTCTGCTGTCTGGCGACCCCTGCCATCGTGAGCTGGCTCGGGGCGGACGGGGTGACGTGGGAGTACAGCAGGACTTATATGCAGCTTGTCATACTGGATATGCCGTTTCTTTATATGGTGAATATATACGCCGCCATCCATCAGGCGCAGGGTGATACGGTGCGCCCCATGTTTCTGAATCTGCTGGGGATATCCTTGAATATGCTGTTGGACCCCCTTATGATGGTGGTGCTTCATTGGGGCGTGGCGGGTGCGGCGCTTGCCACCATTACGGCAAAGGCAGTTCCCGCGGTCATCGCATTTGTGCTTCTGCACGGAAAAAGCGGGTTGGTATATTTGAAGCTGTCCGCCCTGAAGTTCGAGAAAGAGAAGTTAAAAAGTATCCTGGTAATCGGACTTCCCACGGCGGTAGGGGGCAGTACGCTGCAGCTTGGTTTCCTGTTGATGAGCAAAAACGTATTTAAATACGGGACACAGGCAATGGCGGCATACGGTATCGGTAATAAGGTCAACGGACTGATTTCCCTGCCGTCCAACGGGATCGGCTCCGCCGTTTCCACCATTGTCGGACAGAACGTGGGGGCGAAACAGTTGGAACGGGCGGAGCAGGGCTATAAATTGTCCATGAAAATCAGTATCGTCTTCCTGTTTGCGGGCGGCATGATTTTATCCCGTATGCCTGTATCCACGGCAATTGTGGGAATTTTCTCCGAGGATGCGGAAGTGGTCCGTATGGCGGCGGATTTTTTAAGCGTGATGGCATTTTGGTGTTTTACCAACGGAATGTACAATTCTACCATTGGGCTGTTCCAGGGAAGCGGCCATACGGAAGTGACGATGCTTGTGGAGGTATCACGGCTGTGGATATTCCGGTTTGCCACGTTGTTTGTATGCGAGACTTTTTTGGGGATGGGGGTACGCAGCATATGGTATTCGGTGGTGGTCAGCAACGGAATATCGGCGGTGATTCTTTATGCGGTATACCGGACAGGGTATTGGAAACGCAGCAGGATAAAGAAGCAAAAGGAAAAAGATATGGAATAAAGTATGGAAATGGAATAAAGTATGGAAATGAAAAAAAGCGGTAAGGAGGAGAAGATGAAAGCGGAGAAATTTATACGGGATTATTTGGGAAGGTATACCAGATTCAAGGAATACTGGAACTATGAGGACGGGTGTGTGCTGGAGGGCGCAGCGCAGATGTACGACGCATCGGGCGATGCGTTTTACCTGGATTTCATGAAGGATTACATGGGATATTTTGTCAGGGAGGACGGTTCTTTCGACCATTTCCATCCGAACAGGTATAATCTTGACAGCATGAAAGGCGGAAGGGCGCTTCTTTTCCTTTATGAAAAGACGGGGGAGGAAAAGTACCGTAAAGCGGCGGAAGCTCTTATGGAGCGGCTGCGGGAACATCCCAGGTGCGAGTGCGGGAACTTTTACCACAAGGAAATATACCCGAAACAGGTATGGCTGGACGGGCTGTATATGGTAATGCCTTTTTATGCGGAATACGAGACGAAATATGACAAAAAGGAAAAGTACAACGATATAATCAGCCAGTTTGAAAACGTGCAGAACCATATGTATGATAAGGGGAAAGGGCTTTGCTACCACGGGTATGACGAGGCAAGGAAGCAGTTTTGGGCAGATGCGGAAACGGGTTGTTCCGCCAGTTTTTGGCTGCGCAGCATGGGCTGGTATCTGATGGCGCTGGTGGATACGGCGGAAGGAATCAGTGTGGAGATTTATGAGCAGTACCGGAAATTGGTGGATATTTACCGGCTGCTTGTAAAAGGGATTCTGAAATACCGGGATAAGGATAGCGGGCTGTTTTACCAGGTCATCGACAAAGGCGGTACGGAGGGGAATTATACGGAGACTTCGGGGAGTCTGATGGTGGCGTATTCCATTTTAAAGGCATGCCGGATGGGCATTTTACTGAAGGAGAAATATGCGTCCGTGGGCATGGAAATCCTGGAAGCCGTGATGGAACAGAGGATGGAGGAACGGGACGGGCAGATTCATCTGACCGGCATCTGCCATGCGGCAGGTTTGGGACCGGAGGACAATCCGGTGCGGGACGGTTCCCTTGCCTATTACCTTTCGGAGAAAGTGGGGGAAGATGACCCGAAGGCGGCGGGCGTACTGATGGCGGCATATGCACAGTATTTGCAGCTTAAGAGGGAAACGGAGCAGGAATAAAAATAAGTGAGGAGAAGCGTGATGAAAGTAAAATTGATGATGAAATCGGCGAGAAGCGCCGTAATCGAGATTGCGGACGGCGGGACATACCTGACAAAAGAGGCATACCGGATTTTGGTGAACGGTGTTTTGGTAAAGAAGGCGGAAACGGTGGTCACTTCCCTGTTCGGGCTGGAACCGGAAACGGACTATACGGTAACGGTGGAGAAAGAAGGGGGAGCGGAGCGGGAAGAACTGAGTTTTACCACGGACAAGGAATTCGTGACCCTGAATGTGCGGGATTTCGGGGCAAAAGGGGACGGAGTCCAGGACGATACGAAATTCATACAGGCGGCAATCCTTGCCTGTCCGAAAAAAAGCAGGGTGCTCATTCCTAAGGGAACTTACCGGATTACCAGCCTGTTTTTAAAAAGCGACCTGAACCTGGAAATCGCAAAGGGGGCGGAGTTAAAGGCGGATACGGAGCGTTTTGCATATCCGCAGCTTCCGGGACTCATCCAAAGCTACGACGAGACGGAGGAATATAACCTGGGAAGCTGGGAGGGCAACCCCCTTCCCATGTTCGCTGCCATTCTTACGGGAATCCATGTGGAAAACGTACTGGTTTACGGTGAAGGAGTAGTGAACGGGAGCGGCTCCAAAGAGAACTGGTGGAAGAATCCAAAAGTGATGGTGGGGGCATTCCGTCCGAGAATGTTTTTCATTAACCACTGCAGGAAGATTACGTTGCAGGGTGTGACGTTCTGCAACAGCCCGTCCTGGACACTGCATCCGTATTTCAGCGACGACCTGAAATTTTATAACCTGACCATCGAGAATCCCAGCGATTCGCCGAATACGGACGGTCTGGACCCGGAATCCTGTAAGGATGTGGAAATTGCCGGAGTGCGTTTTTCCCTTGGGGATGACTGTATTGCCGTAAAATCCGGTAAAATTTATATGGGGAAGAAGCATAAAAGACCTTCGGAAAACATTTTAATTCATCAATGCCTGATGGAGAACGGGCACGGCGCCGTTACGATTGGAAGCGAGATGGCGGGCGGCGTGAAGAACCTGACGGTGGAGGAATGCATGTTCCGGCATACGGACCGGGGGCTGCGCATCAAAACGAGAAGGGGGCGCGGCGAGGATGCGGTGTTGGATAAGATTACATTCCGGAACATTGACATGGACCATGTCATGACGCCTTTTGTCGTGAACAGTTTCTATTTCTGCGATCCGGACGGCAAGACCGAATACGTGCAGAGCAGGGAAGCGATGCCGGTGGACGAGCGCACGCCATATATAAAACGCATGGATTTTGAGAACATCCATGCAAGGAACTGTCATGTGGCGGCGGCATATTTCGACGGATTGCCGGAGCGCAAGATTGAGGAAATACGCTTGGAAAATATAACGGTTACTTATGCGGAAAACCCGAAATGCGATGTGCCCGCCATGTCGGCAGGCGTGGAGCCGTGCAGCCGGAAGGGGATATGGGCGAATAACGTGAAGAAGCTCCGCTTAAAAAACGTATCCGTAACGGGGCAGGAAGGGGAAGCGGTTGTCCTAAGCGGTGTGGATGAAGTGGATGGCTCATAGTTCCGTTTCCGTCATTTGTGCGGTGAAGAAGGGAAACGCTGAATATTTTGTAAAAATAAACTGGTTTTCATGATAAAAAAATCCATTGCTTTATATGTCCGTTTTGCTATAATACAAATATGGAAACTTATGGGAAAGCGAAACTAATGAGCGGTAACAGTTACACTTCCTTTTACCGTATTTTTATTCCATATATAATGAAAACAAAGAACCTGTTGTATGTGATATTCAGGCTGTTTGGTTTAAAGTTTCCGTTAGAAAAGGGGGAAAGGGTTCGGATACAAAAGCGCAGGGATAGTGGATCATCCGGGATACTGTTTAGATACGGTCAGTAAGAGAAGGTCAAGGGAATTTACAGATGAGGACAGTTTTGATAATTGAGGATAATGAAAAAAGCATGGAAATGCTTGTTAAAATTGTCAGAAATGTAGATGACAGTCTGCTCGTTAAGTGCGCAAAGGATGTTGACGGTGCATATGCGGCGGCGATGGAATACGACATTGACCTGTTTTTAGTGGATATCATACTGAACCCCAGGGACAGCGGGGATGTTTCAGGCATTAAATTTGCCGATAATATCAGGAAAATTAAAAAGTACCAATATACACCTATTGTTATCATAAC
>CANTGP010000141.1 GCA_947653315.1 uncultured Lachnospiraceae bacterium | reverse complement strand
GGTCATAAACCGCCGTTTGGAAACAATTAGAAACAGCCCGTTTTTTTGAACAGGTTTTGAACATCTTCCTGCAAGGGAAGCACAGGATGGCAGGCAGAAACCGGGCAGGGCATTTCCTTCCTCACATCCGCTGGGTATCAAAAAAAATAAGTAAAGTTAAAAAGAATGTTATGATACGGCATTGTATTTTTTGATAGCTGACAGAAGAAAAGAGCGGAATCCCCCTACTCGGTTTGTCCCTGTCGTCCGGTGCTTCCCGTCCGTGCGTCCGTGTCCCCAACACAACATTTCCGGCTGAAGCGTTACAAAATCGGAGTTATTTTAGCAGGGATTCTTGCGGATATTGGGGAGATATACTATAATGATTAGGCGCTGCCAAGAGGGCAGTGGAAGAAGCGTGCCTGAAAAATATTTTAGGCAGTTGGAACGCAGAACGTCAATTAGCGAAAGGAAACAGGAAAATGAAGGTAATCCAAAGGCTGCAACGATTGTTACGGAAAAACAGGGAATTGTGGGTATGCGCTTTGCTGGGGGCGTTTACTTTTATCTATATTTACGGAATCCATGTACTGAACCCTTCTTATACGGACTGGCTGCTGACCAGTGTGGACGGGGATTTGACGCAGCATTACCTTGGGTGGAAATTTTACCGCCATGCGGGCTGGACGTTTCCTTTTGGGATGACGGATACTTTGGCATATCCGAATAGGACTTCCGTTATTTTTACGGATTCCATTCCGCTGTTTGCGTTTGGGTTTAAATTGCTGCGTTTTCTTTTGCCGGTGCGGTTCCAGTATTTCGGCTGGTTCGGGCTGCTGTGTTTTATGCTGCAGGGGGCTTTGGGCGCGGGATTGGTGAAAAAGTATGCGGGAAACGGGTTCGTTACGGTGGCGGGGGGAATGTTTTTCGTGCTGAGTCCGGTTTTTATTGACCGGATGTACTGGATGACGGCGTTGGCGGCACATTTTCTCTGTCTGCTCGGGCTGTGGTTCCTTGTGTATTATGAGGAAACGTATTGGAAGACGAGGAGGGCGGTCATCGGATGGGGGCTGCTCGGTATGCTGTGCGCCGGGATTCATCTTTATTTTCTTCCTATGTGCGGTGTAATCCTGTTGGGATTTCTGCTTTTGGATTGGGTGAAAAGCGGGAAATACGGAAAAAGGCGGTGGGAAGTTTTTCTGCCCCTTTTGTCCTATCTTGGATGTGCTTTGGTTACGGTGTTTTTGTTCGGCGGGTTCGGGTCCGGCATGAAAGCGGGAAATGACGGGCTTGGCTATTACAGTTTTAACCTGAACGGGTTCTTTAATCCGCAGGGGTGGTCCGCTTATTTGAAGGATATGCCCTGTACGGACAGCCAGTATGAGGGATTCGGCTACCTTGGGCTGGGGTGTTTGGTTTTGTTTGTGTGTTCCGCCGCTGTCTGGCTTGGAACGGCGGGCGGTAAGGCGGAAAACCGTTCCGGTGGGAATTGTTCCGCCGACAGAGGGGAAAGCGGCGGCAGCAACCGTTCGGGCGGCAGAGGGGAAAGCGGCGGCAACCGTTCGGGCGGCAGAGGGGAAAGCGGCGGCAACCGTTCGGGCGGCAGAGGGGAAAACGGGGGCAACCGTTCCGGCGGTGACGGGGAAGGCGGCAGACGGCGCGGCAGTATGGCGGCGGGTTGGATGGGGAAGCATGTGTATGGCGTGATTTTCGTGGGAATATTTCTGCTGACCCTGTGCATGGCGGTGTCGAATGTGGTGATGTATCATGACAAGGTGTTGTGTGAGATTCCCCTGCCGGGTGCGGTGCGGCGCTTATGGAGCGTATTCCGCGCCACCGGGCGGCTGGTTTGGCCTGCCGTATACCTGCTGGTGCTGGGAGCGGTCTGCATGGGGAGAAAGGCATTAAACGGGCGTACCGGGGGAATTTTGCTTGCCGTCTGTCTTTTGCTGCAGTTTGCGGATGTGAAGGACATGCTGGCGGAAAAAAGGGAAGTTTATAATAAAAGGGACAGTTACCAAACCCTGCTGCCTTCCGAAACATGGCGGGACATCGGGGAGGAAAAGAAAATCAGGCATATCTGTTTTGTATCGGATATGGTAAGCAACCGTAAGCTGCTCTTTTCTTTTGGCGATTACGCGTCGGATTACGGGCTTACGTTAAACGATTTCTATTTTGCCCGTTCCCTGGGGGACAAAGGGCAGCGGGCAAAGGAACAGGCTTTGGCGGAATGCCCGCCGGATACCTTGTTCGTGTTTTTTGGCAATGAGGCGCAGCAGGCGTTGGCGTATCCGCTGTATTATTACCGTGTGGACGGGCTGGTGGCAGGCTGTGCGGAACCGTTGGACGGACTGACCCCGCTTACGCAGGAAGAACTGCTGACTTACCGGTATGATATGGCAAGCGGACGCTTCTTAAACAATGCGGAGGTGGCGGAAGAAGGATGGCTCATTCATTCTTACGGGAATTCTTACGGTCCTTACCTGAACGCGGGAGCCGGGAGGTATTTGGTGACGGTACAGGGCAGCGGGCTTACCGCCATGGACATCAAGTGCTATTATAACCATGGGGATGTGAATTTGGAACCGCAAAACCTTGCGGTGTCGGACGAGGGCATTACGTTTGAAGTGGAACTGACGGAGTATGCGCCGGATTTGGAAATCGCCCTGTGGAACGTGGGCGGAGGGGATCTCCTTGTGACGGATTTGGTGATTGCGAAACAATAGGAGCCGGTTACGGGGCACGGAAATCAATTTTCAGTTTCCGCCCACCCTCCTGTTGCGGTTTGGCTCCACGCGGGAAAGGAACTCCTTATATTCCGGGATTTCCTTTGCGATGATATCCATGAAACGCATCGCTCCCTCCGTATTCAGATGGTCGGCATCCGAGAAAAATTCCAAATGCTTCCCAAACCGCCCGTCCTCGGAATAGTCATAATAGGAAATTTTGCAGTCGTCGGCAACCGCCTGGATGACGCTGCGGAACTGTTCCCGGAATTCGATGGAAACCAGCTCATAATAATAGGTTGTATAGGGTGTGGTAATGAGTACGGGGGTAATACCGTTGTCTTTGCAAAAAGCGATGATATCATATAAGTTGTCGATGCGTTCCGTCAGGAAGTATTCTTCTTTGCCTGCCATATGCCGCTGGTAACGGTTCTGTGCTTTTTCACGGAACTGGGCTGCCTTAGCGGCATTTTTTTTGGTCTGCGCGGTTCTTGGGGCATGGCTTTCCGTTCCCGTGTTTTTGGCAGAGCGGTATGCCGTTCCTTCCATTCTTTCCGTGATACCGGCAGCGAGGGTGCGTAAGGACAGGGCAGGGATTAATTTTACGATGTCCTCACCGGCGGACAGAATGGGGAGCCGGTGGGTTACGATGTCCACGTAAGGGTCATAGTGGGGAATGTATTCCGGTGAGAGGAACGTATAATATTTTGCGCTTAGGAACTGCTCCTCCGCTTCGTTCACCACTTCATTGTTGAAGGAAAAATAGGAAACGGGGATGAACATGATGCAATCTTCGGCAAAATGACTGCGGTACATGGAGAGAATGGCATAATCGTAGTCGAAGGTTTGGCTTGCCATGGCGAAGTTGAAACATTCATAGCCGGAGTTTTCGGACAAATTTTCGTAGTAAAAGGCATATTCCCCATGGGAACTGCCGATGTTGCAGATTTGGATGTCGTTGTAAGCGGAGTCCATGAACTGGAATTTATCGGCATCGCTGTACGGATTTTCCCATACTTTTTGATAGCGGGAGTTTAACAGGAGTAGGATGCCGAGGGCGGCGCCGCATACGGCAAGGCATTTTACGGTAAATCGGAAAAGTGGTTTCATGGCTGTTTTCGTCAGAATTGGAAATAGTAAAATTCTGTCGATACTCCTTTCTCGGAAAATAATAAAATTGCCAAAAGAAACAGGACGTAAACCGGATAGCGGACCCATGGCTTTTGGGAAGAAATATGGGCAATCACGTCTGTTTTTAAGGAAGCGTAGTCGTAAAGGGCGAGGCAGAGCACGGGAAGGGCGGTATATACCATATGTCCGTAAGTCATGTCCAGGCAAATGACTGCCGTTTTTAAGTATTTTACGAAATCCGTAATGCCGTAAAAGGTCAGGGAAAGAATCCGCCATGCATCCGCCAGGGAATTTGCGCGGAAGAATACCCATGCGAAGCATACGGCAAGGAAGGTGGGAAACGCACGGATGAAAAGGGGAAGCGTCCTTCCCCGTTCCGTTTTTTCCCCCGTGCGTTTATGCCGCTGCATCAGACTCCCGAATATTTGGTACAGTCCGTGGAGCGTGCCCCAAACGAGGTAGGTGGCGCCCGCGCCGTGCCATATGCCGCTGACGAGGAACGTAAGCATCAGGTTAACGGCATGACGGAAGGCTCCGGTACGGCTGCCGCCCAAAGGAATGTAAACATAATCCCGCAGCCATGCGGACAGGGAAATATGCCAGCGTCCCCAAAATTCCCGGATGCTGCAGGAGAAGTAAGGGCTTTTGAAATTATCCGCGAGCTCGATGCCGAAAAGTTTCGCACAGCCGATGGAGATATCCGTGTAGCCGGAAAAATCACAGTAAATCTGGATGGCAAACATAAGCGTGGCGATGCCGAAAACCAAACCGATATAATTGCCCGGTTCCCCGTAAACGGCATCTACGGTGGGTGCCAAAAGGGCGGTTACCACCAATTTCTTAAAATATCCAATCGCCATCAGTTTCAGCCCGTAGGAAGCCTGTGCCGGGTCAAAGGAGCGCGTCTCCTTTAGCTGCGGCAGCAGTTTGTCCCCGCGTCCGATGGGACCGGACAAAAGCTGTGGGAAAAAGGAGGCAAACAGGCAGTAATAGCCGAAATGCCGTTCGGCAGGATATTTACCCCGGTAAATGTCAATCAGGTACCCCAATGTCTGAAAGGTATAGAATGAAATGCCCACAGGAAGCATAAACTGTATGGGAAACCAATCAAAAGCGCGGAAAATGCCAAAACTGTATTTAAAAAGGACCAAAGGAGACAGCAGGAACACGACACCCAGCCAAAAAATGAATTTTCGCATACGGGTATTGGGGGAAACATCCAAAAAGCGTGCGGCCGCATAGGAAACCGCGGTACACAAAAAGAGAAGGAGCGCATAGGCGGCGTCCATGTATGCGTAAAAAAAATAGCTGACTGCAATCAGGTGCAGGAAACGGTATTTTGCCGGACATATCCAATATAAGAAAAAAACGGTTGGCAAAAATATGGCAAACGCCATGGAATTAAAAAGCATATGTTACCTCGGTATCTTTCAATCATTCCTGTAATCATAAACAATCAAGTAAACAGAATAACACTTTTTTCCAAATTTGGCAAATTTTATTTCATTAAAACAACAATAAAACAAAAATATTAAAGCAGATAAATATTAATTTTTCTTTAAGGTGTGCGAAACATTTCCTTAAATTACCCAATTGGGAAAGTTTGGATAAAGAAAATGTGTTATAATGCAATATGAACAGGAAAAACTAAAATATACATGGAATATATTTCAAAATGCCGGAACAGAAAAATGGAAGGAAGGCGGAAGGAAAATGGAAGGGAGAAATAAAGGAATGAAAAAGTTTTATGCATGTCTGATTGCCGCATTGGTTATCGTACTGGCGGCTGCCTGCGGGAAGGGGACGGAGGAAAATCCGGAAGGGGAGGATACGGCGGGTAACGGGATTATCATACAAACTACCCAGTCTACCCCTGAAATGGACAAAGAAAACGAGGAAAACCAAAAACCCGCCGTTACCGGAAACGAGACCGGAGGGGATAACGGAAATGAAAACGGGAACAAGAATGATAACGGAGCCGGAAATGCGGGAAGCGACGGCCAGGTAGTTTTATCGCCGGAGGATTTACAGGAGCCGGAAATCGCGGGACAGCAGGTGACGGAAGAAATCCCTTCGCGGGACGACGCCGTGAACAAGCTCCAAATCGTATTTCTCGGCGACAGCATTCTGGACGGCTACCGGAACGAAACGGGAATTGCGTACCTGACGGGTATGTACTGTGATGCGGATGTGTATAACCTTGCCATGGGAGGCACCACGGCGGCATTATCCACTTACGAGAGTGCCGTTTACGGGGAATGGACGTCAAGGTGTTTACAGGGTGTGGTATATGCCATATGCGGCCTGGTAGATCCCGCAATCATGGAAGGATACCCGGCAAAAGCAATTTTTGACAGTTGTGATTTTTCCAATACGGATTATTTTGTGCTGGAATACGGCATGAACGACTTCTTAAGCAGCATACCGCTAAATGACGAGGAAACCTATTATGACGCCTATACTTATGTGGGTGCGCTGCGCGTTTCCGTAAAAAAACTCCAGGAAACGTTCCCCGATGCAAAAATCGTACTCTGCTCCCCGACTTATGCGCATTTTTGGGGGAAGGACGGTTCCTATCTTGGCGACGGAAACATGTCGAGCAACGGTGTGGCGAATTTAGTGGAGTATTACCGCGTATGCGGGAACGTGGCGGCAGACATGAATACGTTGTTTATGAACGCTTATGAAGGCATCGGGTTAAACGCTTATACGGCGGATGAGTATTTGGAGGACGGCATCCATCTTTCCGCGAAAGGGAGGGATGAGTATGCGAAGAAACTGTCTAAAATTATTTTGGAATGTGAGGAAACACGGAATAACTAGCGGGGAGACGAATGGGGGGACGCAGAAGCCAGGAGCGGAACCCCCTGCCCGTTTTGTCCCTGCCTCCCCGGGCTTTCCCTTCCGGTAGCCGTTCAAAACCTGATGGCAAAAATGGGCTATTTCTAATTGTTCCCAAAGGGCGGTTTATGACCACGGCGGCGAAACTCCTCACCCGGGCTTTCCCGTACCGTGAAATCCCGGATTCGTCAAACAACGCCGCCTAAAACGGTCATAAACCGCCCTTCGGAAACAATAAGAAATACCACCGTTTTTTTAAACAGGTTTTGAACGGCTACCGAAAGGGACAGCCCGGGGAGGCAGGAACAAAACGGGCAGGGGGTTCCGCTCCCGGCTTCTGCTGGGTATCAAGAAATATGTAATGTTATATTATACTATTCTTTTCTACTTTACCCAGCACGCCCGTGTTGGATAAAAAGGAGATTCCGTACTTTCCTTCTGCTGGATATCAAAAAGCGTAATGTCGCATCGCACCATTCCTTTTAACTTTACCCAGCACGGAAGTGATTATTTGGCGGGGCGGCGGCAGCGGGATGGCATGTCCCGGATTTTCCGTGCTTCGTTTCCGGCGGAAGTTTCTTAGCAGAATGCGGACATCTAAGGGAAACCGTGCATGGATGCACGGTTTAGCCCGATTCGGCATGGATGCCGATAGAGGGCGACCGCAGCCAGTGATAACCTATGCCATTCTGCTTAGAAACTCCCAGCCGGAAAAAGTGCA
>CANTGP010000140.1 GCA_947653315.1 uncultured Lachnospiraceae bacterium | reverse complement strand
GGACATGCCATCCCGCTGCCGCCGCCCCGCCAAAAAATCCCTCCCGTGCGTCCGCCCCCAAACGCAACATTCAGGCTGAACGGTTACCGTCTTTTTGATTTTCTGCGGAACCTGTACTTCACAATTTTCCGTGGATTTGTTAGAATAATACTATCAGTGTACGGCTGCCGGTTTTGCAGGCGGGAAAGTGGGGGATGTTATGACACATAAGGAAAAGGCACAACAATTACTGCACCAGCAGTATCATTGTTCCCAGGCACTATTCGGGGCGTTTGCGGATGACTTCGGACTGGATTTGAAGACGGCTTTTAAAATCAGTACATGCTTTGGCGGCGGGATGCGGCAGGGCGGGACATGCGGCTGTATCACGGCGTCTTTGCTCGTATTGGGAATGGCGCTGGGGTTTTATGATGCGCAGGATAAGGAGCGGGAAGTATACGGGAACCGGAAAACGGACGAATTTATTAAGAAGTTTACGGAGCGGATGGACGGCGCCGTGGACTGCCGGGATATTTTGGGAAAAGATATTTCAAAACCAAAGGAAATGGCAGTTATCCGTAAAGAAGGGCTGATTCTGCAAAAATGCCCGAAGGCAATCAGCATCAGTATTGAAATACTGGAAGAAATGCTGTCGGAATATTTTAAGGATATGAAGGAAAGTAACCTGGATTTGACGGATATCCCGGAAAACGACGAAATGCAGACGATACTGAAAGGGATTAACAAACTGCGGCGTTTCCGGCGGAATGTCAATAACCTGATTTTTTCATCCTCCAGGGAAATCGGGTTTATCCAGTTTGATATCCGTAAGTTTAAAATTGTCAATGACCTGTACGGGGAAAAATTCGGGGATGAAATTTTGGATTTTGTCATCCACCGGTTAAAGGATTGCTGTCATGAGGACCAGTTTTTCGTAAACCTTAGGAGCGATGTGTTCATGGTGGTGACGGAATATGACGGAGAAGACGAACTGGTGGAATTTATCCGCCGCCTGGATGCCCAAATCAGCAGCTTTAAGAACGTAAAGCTCCAAATGTCTTACGGTGTGTATACCGTGGAGGATAAGGAAATGGAGCTGCGCCAAATGGAAGACCGTGCCGCCATGGCGCGGAAAGCGGCGAAAAATAATGTACTGACCAATATCGTGTTTTACAGGGAGCAGTTCAAGGAGACCCTGTACAACCGGAAATTTATCGAGGAAAATATGCAGGCAGCGGTTGCGGAAAGACAGTTTTTGATGTACCTGCAGCCGAAATACAGCATTGCCAGGAATGAAATCATCGGGGCGGAGGCTTTGGTGCGTTGGAAGCATCCGGAGCGGGGGATGATTTACCCGGACCAGTTTATTCCGGTCATTGAGGAAAACGGCTTTATACGGAAAGTGGATTATTATATATGGGAGGAAGCATGCCGTTTCCTGAAAAAATGTGAAGAAGCGGGTATCCGTTCCTGTCCGGTGTCCGTCAATGTGTCGCGGGTGCACCTGCGGGATGACGAATGCATACAGGTGCTTTCGGAGCTGCTTGGACATTACCGGATCGGGAAGGAGCTGTTGGAGCTGGAAATCACGGAATCGGCGGATAACCAGCAGGTCAGCAGGAAAGCGCTCCAGCTTAAGGAGGAAGGCTTTACGCTTCTGATGGATGATTTCGGGAGCGGGTATTCGTCCTTGAACATTTTACTGGAAACCCCGTTTGACGTCATTAAACTGGACAGGAAATTTATGGAAAACATGATGGTTTCCGATAAGGGAAGGCTGATCCTGGAACAGGTCGTAACCATGGCGGATAAGCTGGATTTGGGACTTTTGGCGGAAGGGGTGGAGACGAAGGAGCAGACCGAACTTTTGCGCAGCATCGGTTGTGACCAGGTGCAGGGCTATTATTACGCAAAACCCATGCCGGAGGAAGAATTTTTTGCCCTTTTGCAGAAGCAGCAGCCGGACAGGACGGAAGATGACGGTAATTACGGAAATAATGGAAATTGAAGATAATTATGGAAATTGACGGAAAAGCAATGAGAATGAAGGAAAATGAAAATATATGATAAAAGCAGGATAATCCCTGAAGATGTTTTGTTTGGTAACAGGACGTTGTTTTGGCTGATTTTCCCAATTGTCATAGAGCAGTTCTTAAATTCCTTTATGGGAATGGTGGACACGATGATGGTTTCGACCATCGGGAGCGGGGCGATTTCGGCGGTGTCGCTTGTGGATTCCGTCAACAATCTGGTGATACAAATCTTTTCGGCAATGGCATCCGGCGCAACCATTGTCTGTTCGCAGTTTATCGGCAGCGGAAACAAAAAGGAAAGCAACAGGGCGGCGGTATTTACCGTGCGGTTTGTAAACGGGAAGTGGCTTGGCAATCTTATTTCCGTCTCCCCTCCCGCCGGAACTCCAACGGATTCTGCCCGGAAATTGCCTTGAAGACGTTGCAGAAATAGTTGGCGTTGCAGAAGCCGAGCTCGTCCGCAATCCTTCCGATGGAATAATCGGTTTCGGTCAGAAGGGACTGTGCCTGATGGGTTTTGTAACAGTTTAAGTAAGTTTTATAGGAGGAGCCCACCGCCTGTTTGAAGCGCTTCATGAACTGGGCGCGGGACAGGCAGGCGATGCCGGATAATTCCTCAATGGTTGGATTTTCCGCATAATGGAGGTCCAGGTAGGAAAGGACGTCCATGATGGCATCATCTTTTACGTTGATTTTCTGCTCGATGGAGGTGTGCAGGATACGCTCCTTAAAGACGGTGATTAGCAGATGGTTTAACATACCTTCCAAAATCAGTTCGGAAGTCCCGTCGTAGTGCTCATATTCATAAAGCATGTCATCCAATATCCGCCGCACTTTTTTCTGTGCCTGCGGATTCAAATGGTATCCCCTGTGTGACATAAGTTCCTTAAATTTATCTTCGCCGACGGTTTGGATAAAACGGCGGACAATCTTCGGCGTGAATTTGACCCCGTACCGTTCATAGGGTTTGGCGGAGGTGGGAATGGTCCGGTGGTAAAAACCGATATCGGTAAGTCCCACGTCGCCGGCATGGATGAAATAGATGCCTTCCGGCGTGATGATTTCCCGGTCGCCGCTGGTAATGTATCCGAGTCCGTAGAAATCCGTATAGACATCCGTGGAACGCATGGCGTATTCCGCGGGTTTGCTGATAAATTCCACATGAATGTTCAGTCCTTTTTTTAACGGTTTCGGCATGGGTGCATCCTCCTGTAAACGGGTATGGTATGGGTGTCTTTGTCCTGTTTTGTCTGTCTGTTTTGCTTTTCCGTTGCAATTCCGTAATATTATTACATAGATTGTTTGGAAAAACAACTTAAAAATGAATGAAATATGTAAAAAAATATTATATGATTTTTATGGCAAAACCGGTATGGAGCCGTATGGCCGTTTAGGAAGGTTTAGGGAAAATGCATGGGGATTTGGTGTTTGCAGGTGAGGGCCGGAGGGAAGGGAGTCGGTAATGAAGCGGTGGAAAAAAGATATTTTTGCGGGACTGTTTTGGAACAATAAGTGGCTGATGGCGGCAGGAATCCTGCTTTCCTATATACAGACGCAGGTGTTGGTTACGGGAAATAAAAAGCTGTCGGGGGCTATCGATCTTATGCTGGGAGGGAGCGGGAGCGCCGGCATGGATGCCGCTTTTATCGGGTGGCTGGTTTTGCTGGCGGCACTTGGGTTTGCGGCGGCTTATGGGGCGAATCGATGCGCGGCTTATTTTGCGGTAAGGATGCAGGCGCAGTTCCGGGAACTGGCGGGGAGGAAGATTCCCTGGCTGGAATATGCCTATTTTGACGAAAACGGTTCCGCGTCGGTGATGAACAGGCTGGTTTCGGACACGGGCGTTGTGTCGCTGTATTATTCGGAAGTATTACCGGCGATTGTGGGGACGGTCATTACCACCGTGATCATTTTAGGCTCCATGTGGAAAATGGACTGGAAACTGGTGCTGTATTTCCTTTTGGTGTTTCCGCCGGTTCTGCTGCTTTCCGATTATGCGGGGCGCAGGATTGCGGGATTGCAGAAGAAACATCTGCAGTTGTGGGATGAAGTGAACGAAATCGCTTATGACAATGTGCAGGGGATTGTGGTGGGCAGGAGTTACGGGCTTTATCCGCTGATGAAGAAAAGGGTGGAGGATGCAAACCGGCGGATTTTGAAATTTGAATTCCAAAGGAACCGGCTGACCGCCATTCCCTGGATGTTGTACCATGTGGTGCAGTGGATGCCCAATCTGTTGTTTGGTGTCATGACGCTGTACCGTGTCGTGGCGGGGGAACTTTCCGTGGGCGCCATGACTTATTTTATTCTGATGATGGACCGGGTGGTGCATCCTTTGGGGGAATTGCCGCAGCTTTTGCTGGAAGTAAAGAACGCCCGCATTTCCAAGCAGCGTTTGTCGGAGCTGATGGACCAGCCCGGTGAGTGGAGTGGGGAGCAGTCTGCTAAAACCGTGGGGAACGGGAATCCGTCCGCCGGAAGGGGGGAAAGCGGTGATTTGCCTGCAGAAAACATGCCGGACGGCGGAATCAGCGTGGAATTTGAGCATGTGGTGTTTGGCTATGCCGGAGCGGAAAGGGTGCTGGACGGCGTGGATTTTTGCATAAGGAAAGGGGAGAAAGCTGCTTTTGTGGGGGAATCCGGAGAGGGGAAAAGTACGGTTTTTAAACTGCTTTGCGGATTTTACCGGCAGCAGGAAGGGACGGTGCGGCTTTTTGGAAGGACCCTGGAGCAATGGGGGATTGAGGAAGCGAGGAAATGCATTGCCATTGTGTCGCAGAATGTGTTTTTGTTCCCCGAAACCATTGCCTGGAACATTGCCTGCGGAAAAGCGGACTGCGGCAGGGAGGAAATCGAGGAGGCGTGTAAAAAGGCGAACATCCATGAATTTATCCTGTCGCTGCCGGAGGGCTATGCGACCATGGCGGGAGAGCGGGGGGATTCCTTTTCCGGCGGGCAGAAGCAGCGCATTTCCATTGCCAGGGCATTTTTAAAAGACGCGCCGGTGCTTCTTTTGGATGAGCCTACTTCGGCGGTGGACGTGGAAACGGAGCGGCTGATTAAGGAAGCGGTGGACCGGATATCCATAGGGCGGACGGTCATAACCATAGCGCACAGGCTGTCCACCATAGAAGATGCGGACCGTATCCATGTGCTTTCCGGCGGGAAGATTGCCGAAGCGGGGACGCAGGAGGAACTGCTGGCGGCAAGGGGGATTTATTACAGGCTGTATGAAGGACAGAGGGAAGGGGGTATGCGGAAATGACGGAAAGGCAGGCGCCGGAAACGGGGCAGGGCGGAAAGGTAAAGCGCAGGGGCAGTGTGCTTTGGATACTGCTTAGGAAATTTCTTGGAAAACGGGCTGCCGTTTATTTCGGCTGTATCCTGTTAATGGTAGTCTGTGGGAGCGTATTCCAAATTATGGTATCCGTTACGATTGGCGGATTGTGCGACATGGCCAGGCAGGGAACCGCGGAAGGGTTACGGGAACTGTTAGCGGGGAACCTTCCGGTGATTGTCCTTGCAATGGCGGGGAATTTGACGGGCACCATCGGGTATAATGACGAGGCGAAACGGGTGGGGACAAAGATTAACAATGAGGTGTTTGCCAAAGCGCTGCGGCTTCCCATGGGGTTTTACGACACCCACCATTCCGGGGAATTTATGTCGAAAATCATATGGGATGCGGGACGCACCTGCGATGTATTCGGCTCCCGTCTGCGGAGGGTCATTATGCCGGTGCTGACGGTGGGGGTATGTGTGGTTCCCATGTTTTACCTTTGTCCGCCTGTCATGGCGGGGCTGTTTGCCATGAGCTGTCTCTCCCTTTGGGTGCATTTCCGTATGATTGGACCGATGAAACGGGCGGGAAAGGATGCCACACAGGCAAATCAGAAAATGACGGAAAGTATCTCAAACATGCTGCAGGGTATGGAAGTCATGAAAATGTTTCCGGTACGGGAAGAAATTGTGCGCCGATACGGGGAAGCCAACGGACAGCTTAAGGAGGCGGGCAGGAAGCAGGCGGATTATGCGGCATTTTTGGGAGGTCTGAATACGGCATTTGATTTAATCGGCTCGTTTTGCTTTTTGGCATTGGGCATTTGGTATATCGGGGTATCCCATGGGGAGGTTGGTTCTTTGGTTTCCCTGTACCTGCTGTACGGGACGTTTAACTGGAATTTCCTTCAAATCGGGCGGTATGTGCCGGATTTGGCAAACTGTCTGGTAAACGGGGAGCGGGTGCTGGAATTTCTGGAATTGGAGGAAGAACCCCCCGCTTACGGGGCGGGTGCGGAAAACGGGAACCCGTCAGCCTATTTGGAAGTGCGTGACCTGACGTTCGGGTATGAGGGCACGGAGGAAAAAGTATTGGAACATTATTCTGCCGCTTTTGAAAAAGGTTCCTTTGTGGCGGTTACCGGGGCGTCGGGGCGGGGAAAGAGCACTTTGGCGAAGCTGATGCTGGGATTTTATCCGCCGGAAGCCGGGGATATTTATTTGGAGGGGCAGTCCATGGGGGAAACGGGAATTGCCGCTTTCCGCGATAAAATCGCTTATGTGCCGCAGGAACCGTATCTTTATAATGTGAGCATAGCGGAAAATATCCGCTATGGGAAACCGGAGGCAGGGCAGGAGGAAATCGTGGCGGCAGCAAAGGCCGCCCATGCCCATGATTTTATCATGAAGCAGGAGCACGGGTACGATACCGTGGCGGGGGAACGCGGGGCGAAACTTTCCGGCGGTGAGAAACAGCGCATTGCCATAGCGAGGGCTGTTTTAAGGGATGCCCCCATACTGCTGATGGACGAGGCGACCTCGGCTTTGGATAACGAATCGGAGCATTTGGTACAGGATGCCCTGCGGAAGTTAAAAGGGGAAAAGACGGTGATTATGATTGCCCACCGCCCTAGCACCATTGAAACGGCGGATGTGGTGGTAAAGGTATAGGGGCAACCGCCGGTTGAGCAGGACCGGCGGGGCTCCCGCATCCGGTTATGGCGGCGGTTTTGCCGTTATGTTATGATGCAGGTATGGAACCTATGGGATTTTGGATGGAGCCTTCCCGGCAGAATGTCTTTTAATCCGAAGAAGCCCGAAGACCTCCTTTCCTGTGGGGAAGGCTTCATCCAAAATCCCATAGGTTCCCGGACGCAGAAAACAAGAACGGTACGTCCTGCCCGGTTTGCTCCTGCCGCCCCCTATCGGCATCTATGCTGAACAGGGCTAAACCGGACTTCCGCCCGTACTGGGTAAAGTAAATAAGAATATTATATTTTTTTAATACCCAGCAAAAGTCAGGAACGGGATGCCCTGTCCCGGTTTGTCCCTGCCGCCCTGTGTCCCCCTGCCAGTAGCTTTTCAAACCTGTTCAAAAAAATGGTGATATTTCTTATTGTTTCCAAACGGCGGTTTATGACCGTTTTAGGCGGCGTTGTCTG
>CANTGP010000139.1 GCA_947653315.1 uncultured Lachnospiraceae bacterium | reverse complement strand
AGGAGAGACGTCCGGGCGATATCGCAACCTGTTATTCCGATGCGAAGAAGGCGAAAGAGGAGCTTGGCTGGGAAGCGCAGTATGGAATCCGTGAAATGTGTGCCGACTCCTGGAGATGGCAGAGCAATAATCCGAACGGATATGAAGAATAGGAAAAAATAAGGGAAAAGAACTCATTGCATCAAAAAACCGCTTCCGGTGAAAAACGGGGAAGCGGTTTTTTGGAATATGCCGCTAAAGCGGCGCACGGGCAGGGAAGGTGCCGCCAAGGCGGCGTATGGGTTATGCCACATATAAATACATGAAAATAAAGTGGCAGATGCTTCCGCCCATGACGAACAGGTGGAAGATTTCATGGGAACCGAAGTTTTCATGTTTGGAATTGAAAATCGGAAGTTTCAGCGCATAAATCACCCCGCCGATGGTATAAATGATGCCGCCCGCCAACAGCCATAAGAATGCCGCATGGGGAAGCACGCTCCATAAAGGACCGAAGACACCGATGCAAACCCATCCCATGGCGATGTAAAGAACGGAGGAAAACCATTTCGGGCAGGTAATCCAAAGCGCTTTGATCCCCATACCCAGGATGGCAATGCCCCAAACCACGGCGAGAAGCGTATACCCCACATTGCCGCCCAGGACAATCAGGCAGACCGGTGTGTAAGAGCCGGCAATCAGTACGAAAATCATCATATGGTCAATTTTCCGGAAGACCCGTATCACCCGCTCCGATACGCTTAAGGAATGGTAAGTGGCGCTGGCGCCGTACAGCAGCACCATGCTGATGATAAATACCGCCATGGCGGCCATACAATGGCCGTCCGGTGCGGCGGACGATTTGACCAGTAGGGGAATGGCGGCAAATACTGCCATCATCATACCGATAAAATGGGTAATGGCGCTTCCGGGTTCACGAATGGTTATCTGCATATTAGTACCTCCCTTTACAATACATATAAATAAAAACTTTTACATGTAGTTATTAAAACTATGTTTGATATGTTCTAATACTACAACTTATTATACGGGGTGTCAATAAAAATATGCAGGAAAATTCCGCAGGTTATAAAAAATTAATTTTTCAGTCTTCCTCAATGACATGAAGTTCCAAATAATCGAAATCCACGTTTTCCACAAAATTATCCTGTGTAAACCGTGCCTTGGCATGTCTTTGGAATTCGGCGACCGTGGCATCCAGCCAAATCGGTTTCCCCAAATCAAACCGGTATATGATTTCATCCAAAGCACGGAACACTTTATGGGTCCTGGTGTCATCGCTGTCGTCGCAGATGACGGTGTCTTTTACCAGCCGGTTGTCTTTAAAAATTTTTGCCCAAATCCGAAACATAACGCATTTTCCTTTCCGCAATCCGAAATTATAATCCCATACCGCAGGAGTAAAAAGGATATGGGCATTATTATAGCATATTTTCCGTATTTCTGCATATATATAGAAGGTGTGCGGCATGGAAACGGTTTTGTTTTGTGAAAAGAGGGGTATGGATTTCGGCATATGGACAAATACACAAGAAAGATTAAAAAAGAATAAAAATCTTGTGAAAAATGCACATTTATTTCAAAGTTATGGTATAATAAACATATTAAAGCAATAAAAGTCATCGCCCCTTATTGGTGAGTTTGTATAACGGGGCAGCAGCAGTAGTGAGGCGAAAGGAATGGAACTGAGAGTAGAACGTGACAGCGAAGTGGATAATTGGAAAGAGGTTACACTGATTTATAACTCTGCCTTAAAACAGATATCGACGAAACTGGAAATACTGAACGATGAATTCCAGCATGTACATAGGTACAATCCCATCGAGCATATTAAATCGAGGATTAAGACGGCGGAAAGCATTGTAAAGAAACTGAAACGGCACGGTTACGAATCCACCATTGAAAACATGGTAAAATATGTCAATGACATTGCGGGCATCCGTGTGATTTGTTCTTTCACCTCGGATATTTATGAGATAGCCGCCATGATCAGCAACCAGAGGGACATCAGGGTGATTTCGGTAAAGGATTATATCGTGAAACCAAAGGAGAGCGGTTACAAAAGTTATCATATGCTGGTAACGGTTCCGGTATATTTGTCCGACCGGATTGTGGATACGAAAGTGGAGATACAGATACGGACTGTGGCGATGGATTTTTGGGCAAGCCTGGAGCATAAGATTCATTATAAATTTGAAGGGAATGCGCCGGAGCATATCAAGGATGAACTGGTGGAATGTGCGAAAATCGTTTCGGAGCTGGATGACAGGATGCTGTCATTGAACAGGCAGGTTCAGAACGGACGGCTGGAACGCGTGGGAGCGGATGTTCCCCGCTGACTTGTCCGGGCGGGTCGGTTTTAAGTACGGTTATTCATTCATGGGAACGCATAAAAGGGCGGCAGGTCTTTGGAACCGGCCGCCTTTTTATGCACACGGGCACCCTAAGGAAGATGCCAGCGAAGCTGGCGGGTGCCCGGCGCGCGAGCAGGAAAGATGCCTTTCCTACTCGATTACACACAGGCACCCCAAGGAAGATGCCGCACCGGGATTTGAAGTTTAGGAAGAAAGGATGAAAAGGATGTATCAGAAAGTATCTACCAATCTTAATTTCGTGGAGCGCGAGAAACAGACGGAGCAGTTTTGGAAGGAACATGACATTTTCAGGAAAAGTATGGAAAACCGTAAGGAAGGTCCGACTTATACGTTTTATGACGGACCGCCTACCGCTAACGGGAAGCCGCATATCGGGCATGTGCTGACCCGTGTCATCAAGGACATGATTCCCAGGTACCGCACCATGAAAGGCTATATGGTGCCGAGGAAAGCGGGGTGGGATACCCACGGCCTTCCGGTGGAGCTGGAAGTGGAGAAGAAGCTGGGATTGGACGGGAAGGAGCAGATTGAGGAATACGGTTTGGACCCGTTTATCCGTCAGTGTAAGGAAAGTGTGTGGAAATATAAGGGGATGTGGGAGGATTTTTCCGGCACGGTCGGTTTTTGGGCTGACATGGACGATCCGTATGTTACGTATCATGATGATTTCATTGAATCGGAATGGTGGGCGTTAAAACAGATTTGGGATAAGGGACTGCTGTACAAGGGGTTTAAAATCGTACCGTACTGTCCGCGCTGCGGAACCCCTCTTTCTTCCCATGAGGTGGCGCAGGGATATAAGCAGGTGAAGGAACGTTCGGCGGTGGTACGTTTTAAGGTAGTGGGGGAAGACGCTTATTTTCTCGCGTGGACGACGACGCCTTGGACGCTTCCGTCCAATGTGGCTCTCTGTATGAATCCGGATGAGGATTACTGTAAGGTCAAAGCGGCGGACGGATATACGTATTACATGGCACAGGCGTTGCTTGACCGTGTGCTTGGCAAACTGGCGGAAGAAGGAACGCCGGCTTATGAGGTATTGCAGACTTATAAAGGAAGGGATTTGGAGAATAAGGAGTATGAGCCTTTGTTTGCATGTGCGGGCGAAGCGGCGGCAAAACAGGGGAAAAAGGCGCATTTTGTGACCTGCGACAGCTATGTTACCATGTCGGACGGTACCGGAATCGTCCATATCGCTCCGGCGTTCGGTGAGGATGATGCGCAGGTGGGAAGAAGGTATGACCTGCCGTTTGTACAGTTCGTGGACGGAAAAGGCAATATGACGGAAGAAACGCCTTATGCCGGAAAGTTTGTAAAAGAGGCGGATCCCGATATTTTGAAAGATTTGGATAAGGAAGGAAAACTGTTCGACGCGCCGAAATTCGAACATGATTATCCGTTCTGCTGGCGGTGCGATACCCCGTTGATTTATTATGCGCGGGAATCGTGGTTTATCAAGATGACGGCAGTCCGCGACGACTTGGTGCGCAATAACAAGACCGTCAACTGGATTCCGGAATCCATCGGCGAGGGGCGTTTTGGTAACTGGCTGGAAAATATACAGGACTGGGGGATTTCCCGTAACCGGTACTGGGGTACCCCGTTAAATGTGTGGGAATGCGAAGAATGCGGACATCAGGAGTCCGTGGGTTCCAGGGAGGATTTGGAGAAACTGACCGGAAACCCGCAGGCGAAGACCGTGGAACTTCACAGACCTTATATCGATGCGTTTACCGGAATCTGTCCGAAATGCGGTAAGACCATGAAGCGTGTGCCGGAAGTCATCGACTGCTGGTTCGATTCGGGTGCGATGCCTTTTGCACAGCACCATTACCCGTTTGAAAATAAGGAATTGTTTGAGCAGCAGTTCCCCGCACAGTTTATTTCCGAGGCGGTGGACCAGACGCGCGGATGGTTCTATTCCCTGATGGCGGAATCCACGTTACTGTTTAACCGTTCGCCTTTTGAAAACGTCATCGTCCTTGGACATGTACAGGATGAGAACGGGCAGAAAATGAGCAAATCCAAAGGGAATGCGGTGGACCCTTTTGACGCGCTGCAGACTTATGGGGCGGACGCCATCCGCTGGTATTTCATCATTAATTCCGCACCTTGGCTGCCTAACCGCTTCCATGGGAAAGCGGTCATGGAAGGACAGCGTAAATTCATGGGTACGCTTTGGAATACCTATGCGTTTTTCGTGCTCTATGCGAACATCGACGGTTTTGACGCGACAAAATATAAACTGGAATACGGGAAACTTCCGGTTATGGATAAATGGCTGCTGTCCAAGTTAAATACGCTGGTGAAGGACGTGGATGCGCATTTGGAGAATTACAGGCTTCCCGAAGCCGCGAGGGTTTTGGATAATTTTGTGGATGAGATGAGCAACTGGTATGTGCGCAGGAGCCGCGAACGTTTTTGGGCGAAGGGCATGGAGCAGGATAAGGTAAATGCCTATATGACCCTTTACACTGCGTTGGTGACGGTGTGCAAATGTGCGGCGCCGATGATTCCGTTCATGACGGAGGATATTTACCGCAATTTGGTGTGCGGCATTGATGCGGCTGCGCCGGAAAGCGTCCATCTGTGCGATTTCCCCGTGGCGGAGGAATCTTATATCGATAAGAAACTGGAAGACGACATGGAAGAAGTCCTTAAGATTGTAGTCATGGGGCGTGCGGCAAGGAATACGGCAAATATCAAAAACCGCCAGCCCATCGGCAATATGTTTGTGAAGGCACCCCATGTATTGGACGGTTTTTACCGGGATATCATCAAAGAGGAACTGAACGTGAAAGAGGTCACTTTCACGGATGACGTGCGCGATTTTACCAGCTATACGTTTAAACCCCAGTTGCGTACCGTTGGTCCCAAATACGGTAAGCAGTTGGGCGGCATCCAAAAAGAACTGGCGGCATTGGACGGCAATGCGGCGATGGATGAATTGAACGGAAAGGGTATGCTGGTTTTTGACATCGGCGGCGTAAAAGTGGAACTTGGCAAAGACGACCTGTTAATCGAAATGAGTCAGAAAGAGGGTTATGTTTCCGAGGCGGACAATACCGTGACGGTGGTACTGGATACGAACCTGACCGAGGAACTGGTGGAAGAAGGTTTTGTTTACGAAATCATCAGTAAAATTCAAACCATGCGTAAGGAAGCGGACTTTGAGGTCATGGACCATATTCTTGTAACGGTGGAAGGAAGCGGGAAAATCGATGCCGTGGTGCGGGCGAATGAGTCCGTGATTGCCGGCAAAGTTTTGGCGGACGGGATGCACACCGGCGGGCATATGGAAGAATCCGGGGGATGGAGCAGTAAGGAGTGGAACGTGAACGGGGAGAAAGTTACGATCGGCATCCGGAAAACGGAAGGGTAAAACGGGCTTTTACGGCTTGTTTTTCCCCATTCCTTACCAATATTTCCTTGCAATTTTTGGTGAATAATGTATAATCATGCATAGGAGTTTTTGATTTTTATGAGAATGACAGGAGGAGAATATGGCTGCTATAACAGGAGTGTCTTTTGACAAAGACTTATTCAAGAGAAGTGTTGTATACAACGTAAAAACATTATATAGAAAAAGCATGGAGGAGGCGACTCCCCAGCAGATTTTCCAGGCAGTATCTTATGCCCTTAAGGATGCCATCGTGGACCACTGGATGACCACGCAGGAAGAATATGAGAAACAGGACCCGAAGATGGTATATTATCTGTCCATGGAATTTCTGATGGGACGTGCGCTTGGCAACAATATCATTAACCTGATGGCATCCAAGCCGGTGAAGGACGCTTTGGACGAGCTGGGCGTGGATTTGAACCTGGTGGAAGACCAGGAGCCGGATGCGGCGCTTGGCAACGGCGGTTTGGGAAGGCTTGCGGCATGTTTCCTCGATTCTTTGGCAACGCTTGGGTATTCCGCATACGGCTGCGGCATCCGCTATCGTTACGGCATGTTCAAACAGCAGATACGCGACGGTTACCAGATTGAGGTGCCGGATAACTGGCTGGAGAACGGAAACCCGTTTGAGCTGCGCAGGCCGGAATATGCCAAGGAAGTGAAATTCGGCGGTTATGTAAACGTATATGTGGATGAAAACGGAAGAAGTAATTTCCGTCAGGAAGGTTACCAAAGCGTCAATGCCATTCCTTATGACCTTCCCGTCGTGGGATACGGCAACGGCATTGTGAATACATTGCGTATTTGGGATGCGCAGCCGGTGGAATGTTTTAAACTGGATTCCTTTGATAAAGGCGATTACCACAAGGCAGTGGAGCAGGAAAACCTGGCGCGCAATATCGTGGAAGTGCTTTATCCCAACGACAATCATTACGCGGGTAAGGAACTCCGTTTGAAACAGCAGTATTTCTTCATTTCCGCATCCGTACAGGAAGCGGTGGCAAAATACATGCGCAAGCACAAGGACATCCGTAAATTTTATGAGAAAGTAACGTTCCAGTTGAATGATACCCATCCTACCGTTGCAATTGCGGAGCTGATGCGTATTCTGATGGATGAATATTACCTGACTTGGGATGAGGCTTGGACGGTGACGACAAAGACCTGTGCATACACCAACCATACGATTATGGCGGAAGCCTTGGAAAAATGGCCCATTGAGCTGTTCTCCAGGCTGCTTCCGAGAATCTATCAGATTATAGAGGAAATTAACCGCCGGTTTGTCATGAGAATCGAGCAGACCTATCCGGGCAACCAAGAGAAAGTGCGTAAGATGGCGATTATCTATGACGGACAGGTGAAGATGGCGCACCTTGCCATCGCAGCAGGTTATTCCGTTAACGGCGTGGCAAGGCTGCATACGGAAATCTTAAAGAAACAGGAGTTGAAAGATTTTTACGAAATGATGCCGGAGAAATTCAACAACAAGACCAACGGTATCACGCAGAGACGTTTCCTTCTGCACGGCAATCCGCTTTTGGCTGACTGGGTAACTTCTTATGTGGGCAAAGACTGGATTACCGACCTTCCGAAAATTAATAAGTTAAAGATTTATGCGGATGACGAAAAAGCGCAGCAGGAGTTCATGAATATTAAATACAAGAATAAGATCCGCCTGGCGGACTATATTGCGGAACACAACGGGATTGAGGTAGATC
>CANTGP010000138.1 GCA_947653315.1 uncultured Lachnospiraceae bacterium | reverse complement strand
ATAAAAAACAAGCGATAAAAACAAAGAATAATCAGGAAAAAATACGATTGTATTTGCAGAGGAATGAAACAGCAAAGGCCAAGGATATCGCAAAGTTGCTGGGTTTGAGTATGGCGAGGACGAGAGAGATACTCTCTATGATGGATGATGTTCAATCGATAGGAAGAAATAAGACAAGGATATATCGCTTGCGAAAGGAATTTTTAAACACGCTTTAGGACAAAAAATGGTTTACCGATGATACGGCAATGGGAGGAAATGGCATGGCAGGGTATTTATTTGTGCATTTTACGGGAGAGGAAAAGGACGGGGAGCAGATTTATTTTTCGGTCAGCAGGGATGGGCTGCATTTCCGGGATTTGAACGGCGGAAAGCCGGTCCTGTATTCCAATGTGGGGACGTGCGGGGTACGGGATCCGTTTTTGGTACGGGATCCGCACGGAAGCAGAGTTTATCTGATTGCCACCGACCTGCGGATTGAGGCGGGAAAAGGCTGGAAGGCGGCGCAGGAGAACGGGAGCAGGGATTTGGTGGTATGGGAAACGGAGGATTTGGTGCATTGGGGGGAAGCGCGCAGTTGTACCGTCGGGATTCCGGGCGCGGGCTGTGTCTGGGCGCCGGAAGCGGTATATGAGGAAGAAAAAGGGGAATTTTTCGTTTTTTTTGCCTCCATGGTGAAGCAGGAGGGGGATGCGGAGGCAAAGCAGAGGATTTATGCGGCGTATACGAAGGATTTTAAGGAATTTTCGGAAACATTCCTTTACATGGAGAGGGAAAACCATGTGATCGATACGACGATATTAAAAAGCGGGGACCGGTATTACCGCGTATCCAAAGACGAAACGGAAAAACGGCTTGTTTTGGAATCTTCGGATTCCCTTTTGGGAGAATTCGTTCCGGTGCAATCCGAAACGCTGGCGGCATTGGAAGGCGTGGAGGGGCCGGAGGGGTACCTGCTGCCGGACGGGAAAACATGGTGTCTGATTGCGGACCGTTTTTTGGAAGGGAAAGGGTATCTGCCGATGGTGACGGAGAATCTCGCATCCGGGGATTTTAAAATCCTTTCGCCAAAGCAGTATGATATGGGGAGGACGAAAAAGCGCCATGGCGGTATTCTGCGGATTACGGACGAGGAGTATGGAAGATTGTGCCGCTGTATGGAAAAAGCAATCGAGTAGGGAAGATATCTTCCCTACTCGATTGGTATTAACAATGTCCTCCATGATGTCCGCCATGGCGTCTTCCGTGGTGCCCGGACCCGCGGCTGCTTTGGTTGTAAGTAGCTGCAGGTTTCCCGTGGTCATGGCAATGGTCACAGATACCGTCTTGATTCCCGTCCACGAAGTAGTCACAGATTCCGTTGCCGTCCGTATCCGCGTAACAGTGGTTATCACAGATACCGTCGCCGTTTTCATCCGTAAAGCAGTTTTCCCCGCAATAACCGTCCGTGAAGCACTGGCCTGCCGCACATCCGCTGACGGGACATGTGGTTGCTGCAAATGCAGGAACGGGTACGGCTAATACCGCAAGACAGGTGAGGGTTACGACTAACCGTTTTTTCATTTTTTTGTCACCTCCTTTTGTTTCCGCGGGCAACGAGCCAAGTAGCCGCACTTGTGCGGATATTTGGCGACTGCCGCGAGAGTCAAATACCCCGTCCCTTGGGGCATTTCAAGTTTGATGCCCCGCTGTTTGCGGCGGGGTATTTGACTTCCGCGGGCAATGGGGAAATAGCCATGCCCGTACGGATGGTTGATTGGTTTGGATATTTTTCAGTTAAAATAGTAAATGTCTTTAACCTGATTATACCCTAATTCCTGTTTTTTGCAAGTGGGGATACAGGGAAAAACAAAAGTCCGTGCGGAAAATAATACTAAAATGACCGGAATAGTCAATGGTTAGGGGCTTTTCCGCAGGGAGATTTTGTGTTATAATATTTCATCAGGAAAGTCCATGGAATGTATGGCATGGGGAAGGAACGGAGGAGCACCAATGAAAGCGAAAATCATAAGAAGTATGATGGTAGCCGGGTTGTGCGGCATGTTGGCTGCCGGTTGTGCCGGCGGGGAAGACCCGGCGGACACAGGGGATGCGGCAGGGGCGGAGGTTACGGAAAACGGATTGCAGGAAAATACGCAAAAGGAGGAAGGCATCGTTACGCTGACGGTTTGGGCGGAAGAATCGAATAACGAATCGCTGGAGCAGATGATTGCCGGCTTTAAGGAGCAGTATGCAGGGCAGGCAGAGTTTGATATCCGGTTAGTGGGCAGCCTGGATGCGGAAACCAGAAATTATGTGTTAGGGGATGTCCATAATGCGGGGGATGTTTTCTTCCTTCCGGACGACCAGTTGGCAAGTATGGCGGCAGGCGGGGCGCTGGCAAAGGTACCCAATGCGGAGGAAGTGAAGCAGGCGAACGTGGAGGGCGCGGTGGAGGCAGCGAGTATCGGAGGAACGTTATATGCTTATCCGATGAGTGCGGACAACGGGTATTTCCTGTATTATGACAAGGCATATTTTACGGAGGAGGACGTGAAGACGCTGGACCGCATTTTGGAAGTGGCGGCGGAAAATGAGAAGAAATTTTCCATGGATTGGACTTCAGGCTGGTATATGTATTCCTTTTTCGGAAATACGGGACTGGATTTTGGCATGAATGAGGACGGGGTGACGAACCACTGCAACTGGAATTCCACGGAAGGAAAAATCAAAGGGGTGGATATTGTGAATGCCATGATGGCAATAGCAGCCCACCCGGGTTTCCAAAACCAAACGGATGCCGGTTTCATGGAAGGGGTACGTCAGGGCAGCGCGATTGCCGGAGTCAGCGGAGTATGGAATTCCAAGGAAATACAGGAGGTTTGGGGACAGGATTACGGCGCCGTAAAGCTGCCAACCTATACCTGCGCCGGACAGCAGGTGCAGATGGCATCTTTTGTGGGATATAAAATGATCGGCGTTAACGCATACAGCGAACATGTGGATTGGGCATTAAAGTTTGCGGACTGGATTACCAACGAGCAGAACCAAGTGCTGCGTTTTGAGATGCGCAACCAGGGACCGTCCAATAAAAATGCGGCGGCATCGGACGAAGTGAGTAAGGTGCCTGCGATTCAGGCAGTCATTGCCCAGTCGGAATACGGTGTGCTGCAGAGGGTCGGGAATAATTACTGGATTCCATGCATGGAATTCGGGGAAACCCTTGCGGCAGGCAATCCGTCCGGGAAAGAACCGCAGGATTTGATTGACGCTTTGGTGGCGGGCATTACCGCTTCCGCAATAAACTGAGGGGAGGCGGACCGGAATGGAATATGGAATAAAAAGCGGAACAAATAACATGGCAAATAAAAGTATGGATCATGCGAAGAAAAAAATAAGTACGAAACTGATTTTGCTGCTTCCCGTATTTATACTTGGCATTGTCTGCATCATGTCCAGCGTGGTCGCCATTGCGAATATCCAGGGAGTGAACGCAAAAGCTACCGTGATTACCGATAAGTACATGATGGGGATTTCGGAGCTGGCAAAGATTCAGGAAGAAACCAATAACATACATAAAAAGGCGCTTTCCCATGTACTGGCGACGGATTTGGAGTCCATGATATCGCTGGTGGACAGTATTAAGGAGCAGGAAGGGGTCTTGGATGGTTATCTGGAAGCATACCGGCCTTATGTGACAGAGGAAATGGCGGCGGATTACGAAAGTATTTTAACCAATTTTGAAGGGCTGAAATGGGAAATAGCCAATCTGATGGCATACAGCGCCAATAATAATAATGCAGGGGCATATGCTTTGGCAAACGGGGCGATTGCCGGTTATGCGAAAGGAATGCAGGACGGCATTGATGCCATGACGGAGAAGATGCAGGCGCAGGCACAGGCGTCAAAGGAGCAGCAGAATGCCACGTACCGTCAGGCTTTACTGTTCGGGGCGCTTTTTGTGGTCATCAGTATTGCCGCACTGCTTGTTACGCTGCTTAGCGTTTTCCAGTTTGTAATCCGGCCGTTAGGCAAAACGCGCAATGAAATCAACGGCATTATTTCCGATATTGACAGGAGGGAAGGCGACCTGACAAAAAGGGTTCCCATATTTTCCAACCGTGAAATTGCGGAAGTCGGCAGCGGGATTAATGTGTTTATGGAAAAGCTGCAGGATATTTTTAAGGTTATTACGGATAATTCCCAAAAGATGGAGCGGCTGGTTAACGAAGTGCGTGACAGTGTCCTGACATCCAACGGAAGCGTGTCGGATTTGTCGGCGGTGACGGAGGAATTATCCGCCGCCATGAGCGAGATGTCCAATTCGGCGGCAATCATCAATACCAATGCGGACGCGGTGAAAAAAGAGGTGGATGCCATGGCGGCACAGACCATGGATATCAGGCAGTATACCACCGAGATGAAAGGCCATGCGGACAGTATGGAAAGCGCGGCGCATGCCAACATGGTCTCCACGGAGCAGAAGGTAAACGAGATTTTGGAAGTGCTGGAGCAGTCCATTGAGGAAAGCAAGAGCGTGAACCAGGTAAACAGCCTGACTAACGATATCCTGAATATTGCCAGCCAAACAAACCTGCTGTCTTTAAACGCATCCATAGAGGCTGCGCGTGCAGGGGAAGCGGGCAAGGGCTTCGCGGTGGTGGCTTCGGAAATCAGCCAGCTTGCCACGGCGAGCCAGTCGGCAGCCAACCGGATTCAAAGCATTAACAGTGTGGTAATCCATGCGGTCAACAATCTGGTGGAAAATGCCAACGGTCTGGTGGAGTACATGAATGTTTCGATTCTGCCCGAATTCAAGAATTTCGTGACAGGCGGAAGCGAGTACCGGAGTAAGGCGAATTATATTGAAAATGTGATGTGCGATTTTTCCGCCCGCATGGACGGTCTGCAGGGAACCATCGGTGAAATCGCGGATTCCATCGGTTTGATTACCAACGCCATCGAGGATGGCGTTGGCGGGGTAGGAAATGCCGCCGACAGCACGCAGGTATTGCTGGCCGACATGGAAAGCATTGCGAACCATATGGATGAAAACCAGGCGATTGCCGTGAACCTGAAAAGGGAGACGGAGATTTTCCGGCAGTTGTAATTTCTGCCCGGTTTTATACTTTTGTCGTCCATTTCGTGCAGTCCCAAACGCCGGTTGCCCAATCCGCAAAAAAATCGGGTTCGTGGCAGACCATGAGGATGCTGCCTTTATAGGCGGTGAGCGCGCGCTTTAACTCCTCCTTGGCATCTGTGTCGAGGTGGTTGGTAGGCTCATCCAAAACGAGCACGTTCGTTTCACGGTTGATGAGCTTGCATAACCGGACTTTTGCCTGTTCGCCGCCGCTTAAGACCTTGACCCTGCTTTCGATGTGTTTTGTGGTAAGCCCGCATTTTGCCAGTGCGGAACGCACTTCGTACTGGGTGAAGGATGGAAATTCCTGCCAGATTTCCTCGATGCAGGTGGTGGCAATGGCTTGGTTCGTTTCCTGCTCAAAATAGCCGATGCTTAAGTAGTCTCCCTGTTCCACTGTGCCGGAGATGGCGGGGATCAGTCCTAAGATGCTTTTTAACAGGGTGGATTTGCCGATGCCGTTTGCACCCGTTAAGGCGATTTTCTGTCCGCGCTCCATTTCCAGGTTTAAGGGGGAGGAGAGCGGGTCATCGTAACCGATGACCAAATCTTTTGTTTGGAAGATATATCTTCCGGGAGTGCGGGCTTCCTTAAACCGGAATTCCGGCTTGGGCTTTTCGGCGGCCAGCTCAATGACTTCCATCTTGTCCAGCTTCTTCTGCCGGGACATTGCCATATTGCGGGTGGCAACCCGCGCTTTGTTCCGGGCCACGAAATCTTTTAAGTCCGCGATTTCTTTCTGCTGTTTTTGGTAGGCGGCGGCAAGCTGCGCTTTTTTCATGGCATAAACTTCTTCAAATTTATTGTAATCCCCCACGTAGCGGTTTAGCTCCCTGTTGTCCATATGGTAGATGATGTTTACCACGCTGTTCAAAAACGGAATGTCATGGGAAATCAGGATAAAGGCATTTTCATAATCGTTCAGGTAACGTTTCAGCCATTCAATATGTTCGGCATCCAGATAGTTGGTCGGTTCGTCCAACAGGAGGATATCGGGTTTTTCCAGCAGGAGTTTGGCTAACAGTACTTTGGTTCTCTGTCCGCCGCTTAAGCCGGATACGTCCTTATCCAGTCCGAATGGGACGGAAGGGTCGGCAGTCCGGCCGATTTCGGACAGTCCGAGGGCTTTTGCCACTTCTTCCACTTTTGCGTCAATCAGGTAAAAATCATGCATGGTCAGCATGTCCTGGATGGTGCCGAGGTCTTCCATGTACCGCTCCAGTTCTTCGGGAGAAGCATCCGCCATCCGGTCGCAGATGGCGTTCATTTCGGCCTCCATATCGTATAGGCGGGAAAAAGCGGAGGAAAGAACGTCACGGATGGTCATGCCTTTTTCCAGCGTGGTATGCTGGTCCAAATAACCGACGTGTATATTCTTTGCCCATTCCACTTTGCCTTCGTCCGGCATGAGGTGTCCGGTGATGATATTAAGGAAGGTGGATTTCCCCTCGCCGTTGGCGCCGATAAGCCCGATATGTTCGCCTTTTAAAAGGCGGAAGGATACGTTTTGGAAAATGGCGCGGTCGCCGAAACCATGGGTCAGGTTTTCTACGTTTAAGATACTCATGGGTATGTCCTCTTTGCTGTATTTTTGTTCCTTGGGGCAGCGGAGCAGGGCGCTAAGCATTTCCCGCACATTTGCCCGCTGCCGCAGGTTTGACGGTGTCAGTATATCACAGGTTCCTGTATGGTGCAATATTTCATTCCGTTCGGCACGGATTGCAGGTAACGGAGGATATGGTCTTTGGAAAAGGACAGGCTTCCGAAAATATCACGGTCGGGCAGTAGGAGGATTTCCATTCCGGGTTTGGCATCCGGCTTTCCTGTTTGCTGTTTGGGAGCATAGCAGGAAAGGTCGTGTTGGGCGATTCCTTTTTTGTAGTTCTGACTGCAGGCTGTGTTCTTTATTGTGAGCGAAGTTCTGCCCCCATTGTATTTCCGAGCTTTTTCATGACCTGTTCCGCGGCCTTTTCAATTTCCCGGGAGGTCAGTGTCTTTTCCGCCGAACCAATGTTTAAACGTATGGTGACGGATTTCTTTCCTGCCGGAATCTGTTTTCCCCTGTATTCGTCCACAAAGGAAGCATTTTTCAAAACCGGGCTTGCTTTCTTTTGACCCATGATGGCATTATGGATATCCGACCATGCGGTATCCGTCCCAAAAAGCATGGAGATATCATAGTCCGTTTCCGGATATTCCGCCAAAGGGGCAAAGTGATTGGTCCGGGATTTCAGGGGGTTCAATTTTTCGGCATCCAGTTCAAAGAGCATGACGGAAAGGTTTTTGATTCCGCATTCCATGGAAACTTTTTTTGCCAAAAGCCCCATATCGCCAATTTTCCGGTTGTCCGAAAAGATATTCAGCCACACGACATCGTCTGCCCACACCGGCTTTGTTTCTTTCCGGAATATAAAGGATTCCATGTGGGTATAACGGGGCATGGATTCCAAAACGCCTTTGGTTTCCCGGAAAAGTACGGTGACATCTTTTTCACTGCTTGCAAAAG